>JBHLNL010000014.1:0-42430 GCA_048941605.1 Promethearchaeota archaeon
AAAGATTTAGATTTAGTATTTTTCAGTTGTGCGGGATGCTATAAGACTTTTACAAATGATTATCCTAAATGGTCATCTGAAGGTAAAATTCCTTTTAAAACTATGCATGCATTTGAATTAATTTCTCGATTAATCACAGCAGAAAAAATCAAATTTAAACCTAACAAGCAATTAAAAGGAAAAGTAGTCACCTACCATGATCCATGCCATCTAGGAAGACACATGGCTTTAGAGATAGAACAAGAAATAATTGAAGAATCTGAAAATCTTATGATGGATAGTCGGAAAATTAGACAAGCGATTGATGCATGGTACGAGGTTCCTCGAATAGTTTTAAGACAATTAGAACAGGATGTTGGTATAAAATTTAAAGAAATGTATCGAATTAAACTTGACAGTTTTTGTTGTGGAGCTGGTGGAGGAGTAAGAGCAGGTTACGCTGATTTTTCATTAAGAACATCAAGTTTACGATTAGATGAAGCAAATGCAATAGGTGCAGATATAGTAACCACAGAATGCCCATTCTGCTATCGGAACTTATTTGATGCTAATGAGCAATATAATCATGGTGTAGTAGTATATGGTTTGATTCAAATGATTGATGAGTTTAAGCTTTTAGATATCAAAGAAAAACCTACTTTAGAAGAAATATTGAGTATGAAAGAATAAACAAATGTTATTACAATTTTTTTCATTTTATTTTGATTTTTATTATTAAGATTTATTTCTGAATAAACCATATTTTATTAAAAAAGAGAAGTAAGATATATATTAAAGACGCGTGTTATTCTACTTTATATATACCTATAATATAAAAATTGTATAATTAGTGAAATCAAATTAAAGTCATGTGAATTTATATGGATTTAAAACCTTCTATAAAGAAATATCTCCCTTTGCTTGTATTTGTATTGATTCTCGGATTGACTATTTCTCTGTGGATATTATATCTTCCTAACATTCCAGAAAGAGTTCCAAGACCAGGAGAAAGAAAAGCTATAATCTTATGTAGTGCCAATGATTATTATAGAAAGGAAGGTGAACCTGATTTTAATGATGGAAATGATGCAACATTTGGTAGTGAAACAGGTAATTGGATAGGAAATTTCACTAATGGTTATGGTGCAATTGATAATACTATACCAGGTCACAATACACCTGGAGTTATACAACTAATATCCTTTTCTTGGGGTGGTTATGTAGATTTAGAATTTATATTCAATTGGACAAAATATTATCCATTATTAAAATATGCTGCATATAATCTATCCGCATGGGTTAATATCACAACCAATTCATGGACACCTGCTACAATTCTACCTACAGGGGCTGGAGCAAGAATAGGGTTGCGTTGGTTAAATTCTAGTAATGATGTTATCAGAACAGACTGGTCGAAGGGCATATACGAAACGTTTGCGGGATGGACATTCCTTAATTCAACTGATATTGCAGACTCACCTCTTGATGATGTAACCCAATTACATTTAGTTTTAGCGGTTCAGGGAAATATGACTGGAACCGACATGGTACTTTTTGATGACATTCACGTAGAATATTGGTTTCCGCCTCCAATCCCCACTCCTATGCCAAGTAATATTGACTCAGATGGCTTTCCAGCACAAGCTTTGCAAGTATACTGGATTTTAAAGAATCATGGATATACTGATGATAATATTTTCTTAATGCTCTATCATACGGGGGATTCTGTGATCGATATAGATGCTACAGATGGGATACCAAATGATTTAGTTGGTGCGTTGGTTGATGTTGAAAATAATGATGTTAATGCTAGCAGATTTCAACAGGAATTAAATATATCACATTCTGGTTCTTTTGCCTCTAGTCTAAGAGCAATAGATCAATTGATAATATATATGGTAGATCATGGCTCTAACAAAATACTTGGTGATGGAAACGCTACATTTCATTTCGAAGCAGATAATAGTTATATAACTGAAATTGAATTTTTTGATATTGTCAAGCTAATTAACTGTCAACGCATATTGATTAATATTGACATCTGTTTTAGTGGTAATTTCTTAAATCAAAACTCAAATATAGGATCAAGTTGGTATAATATCCCCAATTCATTATTAATTACTTCAACAACAGATATCTTTTCTTGGTATTGGCGAGATAACAATAATACTGATGGTTTTGCTGGATCGTTTTTCTTTCACCACTTTTGGGATCGTTTAAATCAGAATCATTCAATCGGAGATGCTTTTAATTATGCTATAAATATAATTCCTTCTGGACAATCGCAGACTATAAATTCTATTCAATCACCTTTAATTCAAGATAATTTAGGAATTAAAGACATGTGGAGTTTTAACAATACGCCTCAACTATAAATCTTTTTTTTTTTAAAATATATGTTTTTAATCTGGAGATGAAAGATTTTATTAAGTTTTTCAGACATTAACTTTTTTCTTTACTTAAATTTATATTACAACTATAATTAATTCTAATTTAATACAACATCTACAAAGCATTATGACAAATATAGTGTTTAGAAAGCATAAAAACAGAGCTATGCTTAAAGTAGTTGTTTTAATACTTTTCATTTTTTCAATTAATCAAATTCAATTTAGCGATTTTTCTATCGAGGATAATGGATCAATAGAAAATTTTGGCAATAATAAAGAAATTTTAACTTCTCAGGGACCTGGCAACGATACAACAGCGCCAATAATTACTTTTATTCAACCATCTACGAATAATACGGTAATTTCGTTTTATTCTTTTACTATAGTAGCAAATGTTAGTGATGAAAATCCCCCTTCATACGGTAATGTTACAATTAGTATTTCAAATTATACTAATGTATTATTTGTTGCCAAGATGAATAATACTGGAGGAGATTTATGGAGTTTCAACTGGGACAATATTACTCAATATCCAAATTATCAGGATTATATTTTACAAGTTTGGGCGAAAGATTCTTATGAAAATAGCAATTGGTCAGTCGGATTTTATGTTTTTATTAATATAGTTCCAGAAATACCAATATTGAATCTAATTTTCTATTTTATTATGGTTGCAGCGATTTTTTTAGGAATTATCTATTATATAAATAAAAAACGGCTCCATACTTTATCTAAATCGAAAAAGAATAATTTACAGAATTAATTAACGATCAAAATTTCCAACAATATTATTGATTCTTCTAATTTTATATTGTTTTGTGAGATTTACCCTCTTTAGAGATACAGAGTTCATTTTCTCTGATAAATCTAGAACTTCCTCTGCCCGTTTTAGGGTTAGAAATATTTCTAAATATATTATTTCTGAGTCCAAAAAAATAAATGTATATATTTTTATTAATTACAAAACATAAAATTATCATCCCTGGAGTCTAATTAATATTGACAAATGTAGAGGAGAAATTTGCTTATCCTTACATCACCAAATTTAAGAAAGAATCTTTTAAGACTTTTGTAAATATAAAAAGAAGCGAGCTTAAAAATTTTTATTTTAGTGATTATGATTTACTGATTGATTTCTATGAGCATTTTAATCAAAACTTATTTAATGACACCCGCCTTAATTTAGAAACTGTTTTTTGGTTTGTTATATTAAGGAAATATCTTAAAGAAGAAAAAAGACTAAACCGAGACCAAATATTTAAATTTATAAAAAAATGTGAATGTCATCAATATGATCAATTAGGCTTCAAATCCTCCCCTTATTCTGAAAAATCCCCTGACACATACTCTACTTACTTAGCTTTATCATGTTTAAAGAATTTAGGGCTTTTAAAAGAATATGTGTTTGCTGAAGGAACAGCCCAAATTAAAGAACAAATTAAAAATTTTGTATTATCCAATAAGAAAGGAAATTCTTTTATACATTGTCAAGAGAAGGAATGTGAAGTATGTAAAGATATTTCACCTACTAGAATATTGTATTATGTGTTGGAAATTTTTTCGCTTTTGGATGTTGATGTTAGAATTAATAGAGATCAATTCCGGTCATATCTTGGTGATAAAAAGAGAGACTCATCCTTAATTTTTCGACATCTTTGCCTTAAATACTTGAATTTTGATTCAGAAGTAAAAGATAAAGAAATACAATTCCTTCAGCAACAACAAAATGAAAATGGTGGTTTTAGTTTTAATCAAGAAGATGATATTAGTACAACCTTCTGGTTAGTTTATAATCTTGAACTATATTCTTGGTTATTAGATTATAATCCTACAGGAATCTATTCTTATATAAATCAAAAATTAAAACAAATCTTATTAAATCAAAATAATTGGACTTATAATAGATTAAGTGAAGTTTCTAAAATTATTATTCTTTTATCCATTGTTTGGAACAAGTTCATTAATGAAATTGAAAGATCAGTATTTAAACAATTAGAAAAAGAAAATTATATTGATATAAACCAACTTGTAACAACTTTTGGTTTTACTGGATATATTGAAGATATTATTTCATATATCAACACTAACTATAATTTTAAATTAGAGATTCTTGATAATGAAATTGAATTCAAGAACTATACCAGTAATTTTAGTAAAGGTAAGAAAGAATTTTTTCAAAATTTTTATGAAAAACTCAGTAATAATAGTATTATTTCTCTCACGGATCTTCATAAGAAATACAGAACCTTAAACCTTGAGCCTTTAAGATTAAAAGAAGATGTGTTTCCTATCATCAGAGACATGGTGGAGAAAAAGATTTTTATTGGAAAAATTATAACAAAAAAAGTCTTTTTAGGTTTTAAAACAAAATATTTATTCTATTTGAATTATTTTTTGAAAGAAATCATAATTTCAGATATGACTATAAATTCAGAAAAACTATATGAAGAAAAAGAAAAATTGGAAGATTATAGGAACGATATTTATAATATGACCTTAAAATTAAAAAGGGTTACTTCTCAGATAGAAGAAGAAATCGAAAGTTATCTTTTAATTAATGAAATTGATTATGCTAAAGAAAGATTAAAATTTATATTAAGAAACGCTCTTATGGAAGCTGATTTTTTAAATGAAAATATTGAAAGTTCATTTAATGAAAGTCTTAAATATATTAATATACAAGTAAATTTAGCATCAGAAATTTCTCAATGGAATAAACTATATTCAGTTTTACAAAAAAGATTATCAGACGTTGGAGCATATCTGAAAACAAAAATTCAAGAGAAAGAAGATCTAAGAAATTTAAATGATTTATTAGAAAATCTAAAGCAAAAAATTGGAATTATAGAGGAAGATTTACATAAAAAATTAGACTCGTTTAGACTGCTTTTTTCCCATAATCTTGAAAGGGAATATGATAATGAAAAATTAAATCTTGTTATTCAGGATTTGGATAAAATTTCTCAAAGTGTAAAAAAGTATGATAATATAATATATCATATATCACAACAGGTCAAAAATAAGGAAAAGAAGATTGTCAAAAAACATAAAAAGATTATTGAGAACTGGATAAGAGTTAAAGAGCTTTTTGATACAGAATTCAATTTTTATTTAGATGGTTTCGAATTTTTCAACATTAACATGCAAAAAATTGAGGAGATACATGAAAATATCAATAATGATATTAAAGAGGTAAATGAAAAAACTAAAAGTAAGATAATGGCAAATGAATTTCAGGACGCTTTTAATATTGCAAAGAAGGAATCTGATCTCTTAATGAGCAAGAGTTCAAATGAAATAAAAGATCTTCAACATTTAATTAAACAAGAAGTAAAGAAAAAGCAAAAGCTCTATATCCTTTATCGTCACTTACAAGACAAGTTAGAAGAATTAGAATCCTCAGTAATTGAATTAGTTTCAAATCAAGTAAAAATTTTAAAAAATAAAATAATTGAAGAGAGAAATAGAAGTAATATCGAAGATTTTGATAATTTTGTTTCTCAAGAAAGTTCTAAACTCAAATTTGAACTAAAGAATATTGAAAATAATTTAGATAGTGCTACTGATTTAAAAATTGAGGTAGTCCTTAAGAATTTTGATACTCTTAAGAGCAATTTTGATAAAATCAATAAGATTTACATAAAAAAATTAAATGAATGCTCTAGAAATATTGATAATTTTAAAGAAAAGTCAGAATTAAGCATTATTCAATGGGAGAAATTCAGTGATTTTTTCCTCAATGAAATTTCAGTTTTAAAAGATGAGTACGTTAATAATGTTATTTCAAATAAACTCAGTGTAATGGCAATTGAAAAAAAAACAAATACTATTCAATTAGTTGATTTGAAGAATGAAGTAAAATTATCGTGTAAAATTTTAATTCATAGATTAAAGGAAATGATAGACATCTCCAAGATCAATGCAGAAATTGACGAAAAGGAAAAATATATTTTGGTATATACAAAATATTACTATTTAAATAAAGATCTTAAGAATTATATTGATAATAATTTATTAAAATTGAATAGGGAAAGAATTGGAAAAATTTTAGCTTTATACGATTCGAGTATACGAAATAGAACTTTGAATATAAATATGTTAGAACTTCAGAATAGAATCAATGATTTGAGAATTTTTAAAGACGTTCTCCCAAAACAGTTTTATGAAAAAGTTAAAGAATTTCAAATTGATCAAGAAAGAAAAGAATTCATAGAAACTAAAAAATATTTTGAATCAATCTTAGAAAATAATAGAGCTGCTATTAAAAGAATAAAATTTAGTTTAGAAACGTTTAATAAAATGCAAGATTTTGTTTTGCAACAATTTAATACTCTTAATGCAGAATTAATAGTGTATTATAACAAAATTTTCAAAGAAATTGATGGCTATGACAATTATTTAAAGGTTCAAGAAAATTTTGAAAATAAAAAGCAACAAGTTGACAAGAAATTAGAACAGATTGAAGTTAAAATTGAAGAAAAAATTGATTCATTAGCAAATAAACCTGGAAATTCAAGATTATTAGTACCAGAAATTAGAGAATCATATGTGAAAACAAAAAATAATTTTTCAGATGAATATAAAAACAAAGTACAAAAAATTAATGATCAAATAACTTTAATGAAGAATGAATCATTTCGGGAACAATTATTAACTCTTATTAACAATAAAAAGATTCATTTAAGTCAATTACTTGGTAATTTAGAGAGGAAAGTAGAAGACAACCTAGAAATTAAAGAATTCAAGAAATGTAATGTATTAATTCAAAAAAGAGCAAAAAGTATTGAGTTGGAAATAAAAGAGATTATTAGATCTGTTGATACATCAACAAAAGAATTTACAAAAAAATCTAAAAATTTCAGGGAAACCTCCAAATTTATTCTAAAAGACTTTAATAAATTTATTGATGAATATTTAGAAATTTTAAATGAAAAAGTTAAATCACTGGAACGTTTGATCATAAAATCTTACATAGATATGACAATAAAGGCCGTGGCTAATGAATATCTAACAATTGGATTTTTAAATAATGAATTAAAAATAAAAAAGCAGAATATTCAAGATCATTTATTATACCTAATAAGTGCGGAAGAATTATTAGGAAAATACGATCCTAGGTTTGGGATTTATTATGAGAATCCTGAAGTTATAGAAGAAATTGATGAGACTGAGTTAGAAGTAATTAAAAGTACAAATTTTAAAGTAAACATGATGCTACGCCATCTTAAAAACTTTGCAAGCCAATATGGTAGTATTATAGCTTTTTTTGCATCAATCGTAACGATTTCATATTATTTATTCCTTTTTAGTGGAGGTAATCCTGCTGCATTAGCATTTCCAATAATAATTGTACTCTTGGTCTTAACTTTCTATTTTTTGAGAAAAGGAAAAGAGGAGAAGATTAAGTAGGTTTTATTCTTATTTTTTCTTCAGTTTAGCTGATTAATCAATGCTTTTAATCATAATCCATAAGGAAATAAACTTGATTCTCAAGTTTTTTAAGATACCCAAGAAAACATGCTTGATTGAAGTGAATGTTAAACTTTTGATCAACAATATTCTCATCACAAGCAAGTTTTTGAAATTTACTATAATCTAATGAACCATTTATACCATATGTTTTAATAATATTAATCAAGGTTTTTATATGTTGATTAAGATAAACCCTTTGTTTATTTTTTTGCTTAATTTTTCTTGATTTCAGTTTTATTATTTTTTCACTTAGTAATGATTCATCAAACCTAATTAAATCAGAATAAAATGTTACGCCATAATCCTTAAGATTTTTATATTCTTCACTCTCACTAAAACTGTCTAATTGTGTAATAATTTCCTCCATTGTTCGATTAGCTAAGTGCTCTTCTTCTAATTTCTTTCTTTTTCTATAATTCTTTATAATATCTGATTGCTGAGATTGCTGAATTTTGAAATCAAATTCAATTGGTTTGCGTTTTAAATCTGAAGTTAAATTTAATTGTTTGGGATCAGAAAGAACCATATTCATGGAATATTCTTTTCTTCGAGCAACAATATGAAAAGGGATGTCAACTGTATCTTCAGTGACCAGTATATAACATCTTCCAGGGGAAGATCGACCAGTTCTTCCTCGTCTTTGAATCAATCTAATTTCTGAAGGGACGGGTTCAAAAAAGATAATTGCATCAACATTGGGAATATCTAATCCTTCTTCAGCAACGCTAGTCGCAATTAAAACATTTATCAAACCTTCTCTAAATTGATCTAGAATTTCTATTTGTAATTGTTGCGGAAATCCATTATCATCTTTTTTAGTTGTTTGACCAATGAATTTTTCAATTTGTATGTATTCATTGAATTCGCTTTGTAATTTATTCTTAAGAAATTCCGCCATCTCGCGAAATTGTGTGAAAATAATTATTTTTTTATTATTAAATTCCTTAATTTCCTCTTTAATTATTGATGATACCTTTTTTAATTTAGGATGAGAAAGGTTATTATACTCCTCGCTCTCAATTACAGAATTTATATGGGTAAAATGTTCTGAATTTGTAATTCTTTTGGCAGATAATATATCCTTACTTGCTTTATAACTAATTTTATCTAAAAAGGATTTAAAAAGAGAAATATCTTGAGTTTCGAGTAAATCTTTAGCATGAAGAATAGATATACAACTTGAGCAATAAGAGTACACTGTCGGAATATCAAGTTTTTTTTCATTTACAATATCTATAATTCTGGGAGCCTGATAGTACAAATTTTCATTATATTCTTCTTCAGATAATTCTAATCCAACTCCTTTTTCATATTGAATAGATAAGGTTAAATCCCGCGCAATTCCTAAGAAGTCTAATTTAGAATAATACGGCTTATTTGGATAGATTAGTTTATTTTTAATGAACCAGTTCAGGAAATTCTCAAATAAATTATACCAAATGGCACTTAACTCTCTTAAGTTGATCGGTAAGTCAATTAAATTAATAAAAGTATCAATATCATGAATATAGTCCTTTACATCTTTATCTTCATATTTCTTAAAGATGATGTTTTCAATATATAAATTATCACAAATTTGCTGGATACGTTCATAATTCTTTCCTGGTGATGCTGTTAGTCCTAAAATTAATGGATCAGTGCAAGTATTTATATACTCTTCTGAAATAAAGTTATATGCATAATTACCTTTGGTCTTATGAGCTTCATCAAAAATAACTAGGGAAACTTGCGCTAAATTATATCTACCTCTCATTAAATCATTTTTTATCACTTGCGGAGTAGAAATTATAATTTTAGAACTTTGATATAATAAAATTCTCTTCTCTGGAGGGATTTTCCCTGTAAATAATGTAATTTCATTTAGATCCACATTGAGAAATTTTTTACATGAAGCTTTATGTTGAGAAACTAATGGCCGCGTAGGAGCAAGGATAATAATCTTTGCTTTTGAATAATCTTTCAATCGATTAGCTATTAATAAAATCCCAATTATAGTTTTACCTAAACCTGTTGGTAAAACAACTAATGAATTCTTATGTTTACAACTATTTACAATATTTTTTTGATAATCCCTATAAAAAATTTTGTTCTTTTTTAAGAAGGGTCCATTTAAGTATAATTTCGGTTCATTTTTCATATTTAAAATTACTGAAGATTATTCACTTTTAAAAATAATATCGCTATAAGATTTTTATAATATTAAAATGGTATCTACCTAATTGAAGCTAATTATTAATTTAAAAATAAGTTAATAAAATCCTTGGTATTATAAGATTGGGTTTCTCTAACTCTTATTTGCAGGAAAAAATAATATATTTTTTTTTGTTTCTTGTCGTTGTATTAATTTCTTTTCTTCCAACATCTTCAAAGTTAAGACAATCCATCCCCGGGCAACTTGATGCAAAAATCTACTATTATTAGGATAAATGGATTTAATAATGCTTTTTGGAGATATTCCATTTTCCCGGTTATCATAAATTATATTTAATACTTGTTTTTCTCGATTTTTTCTATGAGATAATATTTCTGTGATTCTATCTTTAGGATTCTCAATCGGACTTCCATGAGCCGTTAGAATTAATTTAAGATTAGGCAAGTCCTGAATTGCTTCAATTGATTTTATATATTCTTCTATATTACTATTTGGAGGACCAAGCCATGTAGTAATGGTTCTTAAAATATTGTCCCCCGAGAATAATATTCCTTTATCTTCATTATAAAGAGATATATGGTCAATGGCATGCCCCGGTGAAGGAAAAATCTTCCATATCTCACCATTTATTGAAATCTCTGTATTATTATTTATTATTTCATCTGGGTCTTCTATGTAAGATACACCAAAGATACGTTGATAAAAAATTCTTGAACCAATGTTTCTTAATCCGTTTATAATTCTACGAACATAGTTTTTCCTCATTCTCATGTAATCTTCATAAGCATCAGTTTCAAAACTTTTGTTAAAACTCTTTTTAGTTTTTATAATCTCTGCGCTTCTTTTTGTCAAAATTATTTTTATTCCTAAAGCTTCCCGTATCCTTTTTAAACCACTAAAATGATCAGGATGACAATGAGACACAATAATTCGATTAATTTTGAAATCTCTATTTTGCTCTTCGTAATTCAATTGTATTTTCTTAATTTCACTAACTAAATGTTTTACAGCTCTTTTTGTTCCATACCCCGCATCATAAATTATACCATCAGAACCAGCTATTACATAAATATTTTCCGGTGGTTTGATTGCTCCTAAACTCCCTTTTTCCTTTATTAAAAAAATACCGGGATAAACTTCTTTCATTCAATTTCTATAAATTTTCAAAATATTTATTATTTAGTCTTGTAAAGATTATAATTATGCCATTTGCAATAGTATTAACTTTTGATGAGAAAAATACTCGTATGATTGAAAAAGTTTTAAAAAAATTTAAGGAGACAGAGATTAGCCCATTGATGTATGAGGAAAAAATAAAACCTCATATAACCTTAGCAATTTATGATGAAATTAATAGTGATGTTGCTAAAGATAGATTAATACTTTTTTCTATAGAAAACCCTCAATTCATAATTCAAATAAGTAGTATTGGCTATTTCCCTTCTGAAGAGAGTGTGATATTTTTAAATCCTAAGGCAAATATTGCACTTTTATCAATTCAGGAAAAAATTTTTAGACTTTTTAAGGATTTTGAATCAAACCATTTCCCAGAAACTTGGGTTCCACATTGTACACTAGGAATGTATATTCAAAAGGAAAATATTTCCAGAGCAATCGATATAATTAAAGAAGAGATTATCATGACCAAGGAAAAACCTTTTTATGTTACAGCCAAAGCTTTATCTTTAGTAAAATTTCAAGAAGACCCTCTAAGAATTAATTGGTGGTTAGATTATAATCTTAAAGAGTGAAGATTTTATTATAAGATTCAAGAATTCAAAAAAAATAGATTATTGTAAATTAAAATTAATTTTTATTAACTTTCTTCACCTGTTTATTTAAATTCTTGAGGAGTTTATCAGTAGAGATAATATTTACAAAAAAGAGCTCCATACTTCTTAAAGCCGCATTATGTAGAGTTGGAGACCATCCTGCACATGCATCATCAACAACATAAACATTAAATCCTAAATCAAATGCAACTCTTGCTGTATTTTCAACACATATATGGGTAACAACTCCAACAACAATCACTGTATTAATTCCTAGATTTCTTAATTGGTGTTCAAGATCTGTTGAACTAAATGTTCCATTAGTTGTTTTAAGAATAACTATATCATTTTTTTCTGGTTTTAACTCGGGAATAATATCTGCAGTAGGCTCATGAATAGACGGGAATATATATTTTCCAAACATATTTTCGAAGATTTCATTATATGCACGTATATTATTTGCATAATCTTTACGATCTTTTCTACAAGAAGCAAATTTGGTATAATATATAGGGATTTTATTTTCTCTAAAAAATTCTAACAATTGTATAATATTTGGAGTTACTACTTCATCAACCCGTTTTATAAAATATTTAACTAAACCAGGAATTGATTTTTCAAAGGATTCTGCTATAGTAGATGTTTCCTTCACTTGATAATTTTGCATATCAATAATTATAAGAGCACTCTCATGAGGAATAATTGGTGGGGCAAATCTTCGTTTAAGTTTTAAATATTGGTCAACTTTTTCTTCAATATCATCCAAAATATTCAATTTATATCACCTTTTAATTAATGTAATTATAAAATTGAATGATTTTTTAATATTTTGAGGAAGAGATTGTATAGAAATTTCAGACAAAACTAATAGAATAATAACTAAAAAAAAAAAAAGAGAGATTTAAAAAATCAATCTACCTTAGAAATATTTAATGGCTAAAAGGATGTCGTCCCGAGTTACTTTCTTTCTTTTGGCATGTTTGGTTAATGTTAATGCAGTTTTTGTAATTTTTTCTGCTGATTGACCCATCCAATCAACTAATTCATCGACAGCATCTCGAGCAACGATAATGGCACCATTGTGTTTCATTAATCTTCGAATAGGACTCCAACTAATATATTCGGACATTTTTTATTCCTCCACTATATAGTAATTTTTAAATATTTTTGTTGAAATTTGTTATTTTTTAAGAGTTTGTTAAATAGATATATATCTTTTATATATTTAAAGATTTTTATTCATACTTAGTTTTATGGAGAATAAAATAAAAAAAATTGAACGACAAAATTCCAAAATATGATTATGATCAATCTCGTGAAAGTTAGAATTTTTTTATGGAAATACGATTTCTGTTAAGAATCAGAGCTTTTATACAATATATCTCCTTTAACATTTACATATTAAAACAATAAAATACAGTTTTAAAAGAAATGAAAAATTCGATCAAATTCTGAGATGCTAAATAAAGAATTTTTGTATTTCATATGAGTTAAAAAAAAATAGTTTATTATAGAAAATTTACGAGGATTAGTCAAATGAAATAAATCTACCCATAAATTTAGGATTTTGATTCATTTAGAGAAAGTTTCAATTGATTAAGAATTATTTAGAGGAACTTTAAAAATAAAATTAATATGTAAGCTTTTAGTTGCATATTTTGTAATAGAAAAGCTACATATTCAAGTAATTATTAAATATGCGAATAGAAAATTATTATTATAAATAAAAATTTTTCAACCCAATATTTTGAGAACAAAAAAATTGTGTTTGGCACTATTGGTAATTTTTAGTTTAACACTACCTTTTACATTAACTTCTTTTGTCTTTGGGGATCTACAACTTGCTGATCCTGATATTGAATGGGGAGTTAATGAAGGAGAAACATACACATGGGTCGTTAAGGAGTCTAATGTAAGTCTTGGTTTTCTGCCAGTTAATTCTACATATGAAATAACAATCACATCAATAAGAGCAATGTTAGGAGGAGATGCTACTGAATTAAATGCTACAATTAAAGAATTTAATAGCCAGACTGAATTAACAACCACTCTTTTAGATAATCAAACGTTTATTCATTTTAATTCAGCGACAAATACAACGACACTGTATACTAATATCACAAAACACTGTTTTTTCATACCTCCAGATTATTATGAAGATTTTGCTGAGGGTTTGTTCGATTTCTATGGATCTTTCTTTTATGATATGTACACTCCCAACTGGGGAGAATTTGCTTTTTTTGGACAAAAAGACTCTTTAGTATATATGTGGGTATTTTATAAAAATGGGATATCTGAGTTAGCTGTCGTTTTTTTGGGTGATGTTGGGCAGGATCCTGTCCCCCGTCAGTATTTGCTGGTATTACTAAAGACTGATTCTGATCCAACTATATCTTTTGGGAATTATTTTTTGATTATTGGGGGACTTACAGTTCTTTCGTTGATTTATGTTTATATGAAGAAAATAAACAAGAAATCCTAATCTTTCTTTTAATTTTTAGTAAAATTAGTTAATTAATGTTCTAGTTAGTAATACTCTACTTACCATACTATTTGTTCGTATTTGCACTTTTCGAATTCTACTGCCTTACCCTTTTTTGGAAAATAAGGAAGTAGAGCACTACAATATATACATGTTAAATCATTATTTTAAAAACTGGAAATGATCTTTTTTCGTGGTAAGAATATATATATATAATTATCTTATTTTCTTTCGATTTAGATCTAAAATTATATTTATTGCTAAAAGGAGTGATTCTAATGGAAAGTAAAAAGCTTGCAAATAACTTAGTTATTAGCGGATTTATATTATTTATTATCTCTAATATTATTCTCACTTTAGTAACTGGATATGTTCCAAGTTTGTTCCCATTCAGAATGTCTGATGAGGATATTGTGATCTATAGTAATATAAGATTATTTAGTAGTGTCATAATAATCATGTTAAATACCTGTGCACTAGGTTTCACATTAATTGGTGGGAGTTTAGCAGAAAAGAGTAGAGATTATTGGTTTATACTTGTTGGATTGATCATTTTAATAGTTAATTCCTTTATTGGAGTAACAGGTTTTTTAATTTCTCTCTTTGGAATAGCTCTCTATTTCGCTGAGCCAATGCTTCTAATTTATTATATACTTCCAGGAAGTGGATTTGCTCTTATTGTAGTTGGCGCTTTAATGAGATTTAAAAATATAAAGCATTAAAATTATTTTAATACTTCTTTATAAATGTAGTAATTACAATGGAAAGAATAAAGGTTGGAAAAAAGTTAGTTATTACTGGTTTTATCCTATTTTATATTGCTAGTTTTCTTTTCACTTTTATAATTTTATATTGGCCATTGGTGTCTCCATTTAGGGGGTTCTACGAAGATGTTGTAATAGGGATAAAAATAAATTTCCTCTTTTGCGTGATAATAATCATGTTTAATATTTGTGCACTTGGATTTACAATAATAGGTGGGAAATTAGCAGAAAAGAGTAGAGGTTATTGGTTTATGCTTGTAGGATTATTTTTTTTAATAATTAATCTTTTTATGGGTGTAGCAGGGTTTTTATCCGGTTATAATGAATTTGGAGTACCATCGTTTTTTCTTTTCTTCACTTCTATACAAGGGTATATAATCATTTACACAACTCATGGAATTGGAATCACATTTATTATTGGGTGGACTTTAATGAGAATTAAAAATAGAAATCATTGAGATATGGAATTTAAATTGAACCTACTTTAGAGGTTTAATATCTAGGTAGATCTTTAGTTTCTTGATAATAGGCTTCAATACCAATTTCTTTCACACGTTTATTTATTTGAATCCATCTTCGTTTAAGATGCTCATCAAAATTACTCTTTTCGCAAGGAAACTTATCACATTGAAAACAGAAGTCAACATTCTTACTTTTATAACAATCTCTCACCCCGCAGTCAGGATATAAACAAGAACCTTTCCTACATCCGGGGCAATTTTCTTCTGCTAAATATGTTAAAAGGTTCTTGAATGAAGGATATTCCTTAAATATAGGAAGAAATGATGAGAATCTTTCAGCATATATATCAAATGAGCCTAATAAATCTTGTAATTTTACGCTAGTCTCTCGTATTGCGCCCTCAGAGTTAGCAAAGCATTTATAACAATTGAGACCACATGGAGCTAAAATTTTTAATAATTCTTTATGTTCCATTTTCATTCCTCATTTAAATTAATCATTAATATTAATTAAAATCACTGACTTAAGCATGAAGACTTATAAGCATAAATTTGAATTCTAATATTATGAAACCTAAAAAATTGGGATTATTAATAATTCTGAGTAGTTTGATTTTTCCTTGGATATTTATCTCATCTAGTCGAGCAGAAATAGAGTGGCAAGTCAATGAAGGTGATAAATTTACCTGGATTGTACAGGCTTCAAATGAAACATTAGGATTTCTTCCAGTTAATTCCCGATATGAAATGACAATTACGGCAATTAAGTCGGTTGCTGATACGACTGAATTATACGTTAATCTCTCAGTTTATAATAGTGACACAGAATTGACAACGAAAATATTAACAAATGAAACATTTAGTTTTTTCAATTCAGCAACAAATACAACGACACTTTACACTTATATTACTGATCATTGTTTTCTTATACCTCCTGCTTACGTTGATGGTTTTGCAGAAGGTTTAAAGAACTTTTACAGTGGTTTTTTTAATATTACAGATGATTTAACAGTTTCTGGAGTTTATTCTTATTTTGGATGGATAGAGGCAACTAATTTATTATATAATTGGCTTTTTAATGCTAATTATATTGCTGATAATTTAGTTGTTGCATTTTTAAATACACCTAGTATATTTGAGTATTGGTTAGTATTACAGATCCCTACTACCCCAACTATCTCTATTGGATATTATTTTTGGGTTTTTTTAGGAATTGCAGCTATTTCACTGTTATACATAAATAGAAGAAAAATACAATTGAAAATTAAAGATTTGAAATAAATAGGAGTCTTATTTTTACCAAATAATTTGTTCAAAATTACATTTTTCACATAATATAGATTTATGTTTTTGTGGAAAGTAAGGTAAAATGGCTCCACAATTCTTACAATCCAAATCATAGATATTATCTTGAGGTTTTATTATTCCATTTAACAAAAGGTGATTTTTGAAATCATTTGAAATTAGAGTTAAAAATGAAATTAATAGATAATGATTCAATGATGAAGCTATAATTTCAATTTTATTTGATTTAATTTGACCTATAGCTAAAATATCTTCCTTAATTAATGATTCTGTTCCGAAAAACCATAATATCTTTTTATCAATATCTTTAGCGACTAACTGAAAATTATGAATTAAAAACACTTGTTCTAAAATCTCAAAATATATTTCAGAATCCACATGATGTTCGATTCCTATACCCATACTTTTTATTACTTTTTTGATTCCCGGTTGCTGAGCAAATTCTCTAATGGAACTTGAAGGTAATACTTTAGGTTCAATTGAAATATTATCAATTGTTATTTCTGCAGGTCGTGAATCAAGTACTCTTATCGTATCTTTATTATTAACATAGGTTATTATTGTTCTTATTTCTCCTGTACTGTCTAGAGCATTTGGAGCGAAATGAAGATGAATCTGTTTATTACTTTTTTCATTTAATTCATCGAATTCTAGATTTATTTGTTTGACATTTTTTTCGGTTTTGATCCGAGGTATATTTATAGAAGGAGGAAAATATCTATATAGATTTAGAAATTCAGGGAATTTTACTTTAATTTTCATTTCAGTAATCGGAGCTAGACTTTCATTAATTATGAATATTGAATATTGAAAATGAGAACCAAAAGGTTTGAAATCGTTTGCTAACTTAATTTTATTTTCTTGATCAACTTTTTCAAAAGTATATTTATCTAATACTTTACTTTGAGAAGTCTCCTTCTCTTTAAAAATAACTAAATCTTGTGGTTGATATGGGTTTATATCTTTCTCCTTTTTAGGCATTTTATTTTACAAATATTTTGAATTATAGATGACTGAATTGAATTTTCGGAAGCTAGATAATTAACTAGATTGCATTCTAATTTATAATTTTTTTTAACTTATATTAAATTAACTATACTTGAATGTAATAAATAATGTAGAATTAAGTTATTTTCAATGTTTGAAGAATTAAACTCATTGTTCGAAAGTCCAACTATCAAACCATCATTTGAGAAAGTTCATGTCATATTAGCATTATTCATATTTGAGGAAAATGAGGATGGTATTGGCAGATATCGCTTACAAAAAGAACTTTTGATTGGTTCTGGAACTGCTAGATCTCTTATAAGAAAATTAAATGAGAATATTAATTTCATAACAGTATTGTCCGATGAAAAAGGTCATATTTTAACCGATGCTGGACAAGATTTTGTTAAAAAACTTAAACAAAGAATCCTCCTTATAGAAGAGGGTGATATTTCGGTATTTAAAGAGATTATAATCAAATCAGAAAACAATAAATCTTATTTTTGTTTAGTAAGAAACGGAGCTGATAAAATTTTAAATGGAATCGAACAAAGGGACGCTGCCATTAAAGTTGGAGGCATAGGAGCGACATGCTTGCTTTATAATGGTAAGGATTTAATTTTTCCATCTCAATCACTTTCAAAAAGTGAACATAATAAAATAAAGGTCGAGGATCATATTTTTGATTACGTATCCAAACTTATTAATAATAAGAATTCTAAATTAAGAGAGAATGATGTCATTATAATAGGACTAGGGGGGAGTTTAGAAAAAGCTAGGCTCGCAGCTTTAAATGCAGCATTTACATTATTATAAAATTATGGAGTAGATTTCTATCAATTGAAAAGTGAGAAAGATGTAATATTATTTATCAATACTGAAATTGCAAAAGATATAGAAATCTGTGTTGATAAAGCTTCACCTAATGAAGCTTGTGGCTTAATTTTTGGAAAAATTCTTGAACATCAAAAATCCAATAGTGAATTTGAATATCATTATAATAGTTATAAGTATGAGTGCATGGAATCTTCAGAGAAGAGTCCAGTTGCTTTTTTAATGGATGATTATCCAAAATTAATTGATATTTCTAAATTATACTCAAAAAATTATAATTACCAATTATTGAGTATCTTTCATTCTCATCCTGGAAGTGCATATCCTAGTGGTGTAGATATTCCTTATATGGAAAGTTTTTATAAAAGCGGCATACCTAAATTTAAACATATAATCTGGACAATAATGGATGCCAATAGTAAAGAATTAAACGGATTCTTATATATTTTAGGTGAGTTAAACCAAATTTCAATTAAAATTAGAAAAATGTAATTTTATATTAATATATTATTGTACTTGTGTGAAACCAGCTTTATCAATAGTGCAAATTTGAAGTTCATACCCAGATCCTGCGTCCCTTTCTTTTGAACTGGTTATTGCTGTTTTTATAAGCTCAACACCTTTAGCTTTGGTTAAGTTAGGTTTCCAATCTGCCTCTAGAACCCCTAGACTGAAGGGTGAGCCCGAACCGAATGAAAGATATTCGTTTTCTTCATATAATGTACCTAAAAGGTCAATTCCGTAAAGCTTACCAATTTTTTCTTTTAATGAATATCCCCCTACAATCATCAACGAAAGAAAGAAGCTTCTACCCGAGAAAAGAATATTACGGCAAATACTAGCTACATATTTTGGCTCTGGTACTACTCCCTCTTCAACTTCTTTTAACCTTGATAAAGCTCTTAGTTGGTTGACAACATATTGGCAATCTGCTACTCCACCAGCAATAGTAGCTGCAGCATATTTATTTATTTCAAATAGTTTTTGAGCTTGTTTAGATACTACGACAGTTCCACCTGTTGCTTGTGATTCTGTTCCAATTACCACTCCATCTTTTATAATAATTCCAACTGTCGTAGTGCCAGTTTGAAGCATTTTTTCAATCTGTTCTGGATTTAATTGTTTCAGATTATTATTATTTCCCATCATTTTGCTGTAATGTAATATCTTTTATCAATTATAGCTAAGTTAATGTTATATGATAAATAAAAATTTTGTCTATATTTATTTTGCCTTAATAAAACATAATTTCACCTAAGTTTTAAAAAAATTTTAAAGATATCGTTCTTTCCCAATATTATTGACTAATATTCTTTTTGGTTAATTTTTCATGGCAAGATCACACGCTAGGAGTAAAAGAAAATACACCGGGAAAAAATATAAATACTTCAGAAAGAAACGAAAAAGAGAACTTGAACGTCCCACAATTGACACAGAAATAGGGCAGGAGAAAAAGAAAAAACAACGAGTTATGGGTGGTAATTTTAAGATTAGACTGTTCTCGACACAATTTATTAATGTCACTGATCCTAATACCAACAAAACTCAGAAAGTTAGAATTTTAGGTTTTGAAGAAAATATAGCTTCGAAAGATTTGAATCGAAGGCATGTCTTAACAAAAGGAGCCGTTGTTGAGACAGAATTAGGAAATGTGAGAGTAACCAGTCGCCCAGGGCAACATGGGGTTCTTAATGGAGTTTTAGTCTAGAAAAACTCTATTTGTTTTTATTTTATTAAAATTTAAAATAATTTTGATTGGTAGTAGATTAATCCATCAAGTAGTTGATTTTTAGGAACTCTTTTTAGTTTATCAACAGAGAGCCATCTTAAATCGTCTTTCCACTCCTCAGCTTCCGCATGGATAATCTCATCAGGGCTAAAACTATAAGAATCAGATAAAAATGTTGTAATTAGAAATGTAACCGAGACACCATTCCAACCAACTAATATAGCACTAAGATATGCGTCTTGTTGAAGCGGTAAATTAATCTCTTCATGTGCCTCACGCATAAGAGCTTCTTTAGGAGATTTAGCCAAATCATCAACTTCTAATATTCCTCCTGGACATGTTGTAACTCCAGGGAAATATAACTGATCCAAAGACCGCTCTCCTATTAAAATATAATCTTTAATTTGAGAGAAAACAAGATATTGAGTACTAAGTACTCCTATTCCTTTTTTTATACCGATTCTATATTTAATCATATAAATAGCAGTAGAAAACTTCATACAGCTAGTATCCAAATAAAAAAAATTATCTTTGAAATGAAAATTATTTAAGAACATTAAATTTCCATCATAATTGTCAGGATTTTCACGAATATGTTGTTCCCAATTTGATCTTATCCTAGAATTATATTTACGGGACAATCTGTATTCTTGAAATATCTTTTTATTCCATTTAATGCGATCTAATTGAAGTTCTCCTTCCCAAAGTATATTAAAGGTATGTTCAGATTCCATTATCTCTATATATTCAATTTATCTTATTCTTGAATTTTAATATTTTTAACATTCGCTTTTTTACCTTCAATTATTTCAGTATTATTACTTCCACAGTGAACACATTGAAATAATTGAAGTCCAGTTAGTTGTGCTTCTTTAGTTATAGAAACTTCTGATATTTTATTACATTCTCGGCATTTAACTTTACCAGGAAGCATTTTAATTACTAGTTTAGCACCTTCGGCTATTGATCCTTTAGTAGCAATATCAAAAGAACGTTGCAGTAATTCTGGAACAATAAGAGTTAATTCTCCAATTTCTAAGAGTACCTCAGAAATTTTTTTAGCCTTATATTTGAGAGCTGTAGCTTCAGCTACTTTAAAAATATTATAAGCAAAAGAAAATTCGTGCATAATAGAAAATTTAGGCTTTTAATTGTATTTTCTTTATTTCTTTAGCAACTTCAAGTAGTACTTTACTTTTTTTCTTCCCCTTTATATCTATTAAAACTCTTCCAGGCTCTTCCCACCATGTTTTCGGATATTTGTAACCTCTTTCAATTTCAGCGTTATAACCTAAATTTCTAGCAGCTTTTAAAATCTCTTCTAAATTTACTTTATCTATTGCAAATTTCCTTGGAAGTCGTCGACCTTTATTCCGACTTCTTTTTGCATCAAAGTATTGCGGCCAAAAAATTAAGAAAGGTTTTCTAGATCTCATTCAGCTGATAATATCTTAATATTTAATGAGAATAATAAGAATTAAAACACTTTAAGTAATATAAAAATTATTGGTTTAAGATTTAAGAATTGATACAAAAAAGATTTAATTACCAGTTTTCACTATTCTTTACATAACAAAAAGAAACCTCTTTTAAGTGGGAGGGTAGTCTAGATTGGTATGATACTTGGCTGGGGGCCAAGTGGTCGGGGAGAGACTATCATATCGATAGTCTTCCGAAAGTTCAAATCCCTCTCCTCCCATTTTTTTAAAGGTCCTCCGATCATTTGAGCATATTTTAAGGTCCAGTCACTTATGAATTTCTTGTAATCTTCTTCACTTATGTTTTTAATTTTGTTAAAATTTATAAGTAGATCAAGTCTATTTTTTGATTAAACATACATAAAAAAATGAAGTTGAGTTAAAAGTGCCTTGGAGCAAGTTACAAGAATCTGATATTTTTATGCGAGTGGTAGCGATTGCTGGAGGAATAATTGCTTTAATAGAATCTTTGATGCATTTGTTGAACTTTTTTGAATTTTGGACTCTTGGATGGATCATTGAGGTAATTGCGGTTGGTCTCGCTGTACTTCCTATTTTGTTGGGATTAAAGCCAATTCATTATACGCCAACCTTCTTAGGTATTATAGGTCTTGCTTTAATAATATTTTCTGTGTTTGTTGGTGGTATCGTCGTACTTCTCTCAGCAATTATAGGAGCGATTACTTAGTTTTTTAAAATTAATTTTCTTTTACCTTTTTTTTGATTTTTATAAAATTTTATCACGACTTATTCAAAGAGGTTAGTATTTAAATTAGAAAAAATATGGAGACTATTTTCCTTTTTAAATAAGATAAATTTAGTTAATTAGAAAAGCAAATTCGATTTTTATAAACAAGCTAATCTGATTGAATATGAAATTTCGCAAATTAGGAAGAACAGGTTTAAAAGTCAGTGAAATTGGCTTAGGGACGGAGTATTTATTTAGACAACCAAAGAAAACAGTTATTTCAGTATTAGATGAAGCTATAAAAAATGGAATCAATTATTTCGATATTGTTTTCAATGTATCCAATTACATTGATAATATTAGTATTGCTCTCAAGGATTGTAGAGATGATATCATTCTTACTTGTCATTTAGGAACACTAGATGAGGATGGAAGAGTTCGAAGATCTCGTAATATCAAGGAATGTGAGCAATCATTTCTAAATACTATATCTAAATTTGGGAAGGATTATATTGATATTGTAAATTTGCAATTTGTTAAGGAAAAAGAATATGAATCTATAATTGCACAAGGAGGATTGTTAGATTTAGCAAAAAAATTACAAGAGGAGGGCAAAGCAAGATTTATAGGAATAAGTACTCATAATGCTTCCATAGGTCAAAAAGCAGTAAAGAGCTGTTATTTTGACATGGTAATGAATCAAGTAAATTTTGTTAATAATGGCATGACTGAAAGAGAAGAATTATTGAAGAACTGTAGAGAACAAAATATTGGTTTTATTGCTATTAAGCCCTTTGCAGGTGGTAAATTATTACAACGGAATCGAACAGTAGCAGTAGCAAAATATCAATCTGGAGGAATAAGTTTAAAGAAAAAGATGCCCAAAGATATAACTCCAATTAAATGCTTGAGTTATGTGCTATCTCAACCTGGTGTCTCAACTACTTTACCTGGAGTAAAAGATGTCGAAGAATTAAAGGAGGTTCTTGCGTATATTAATGCATCTAATGAAGAAAAGGACTATTCAGCAATAATTAAAGAATTTGAAGTTATTAATATTCAAAAATAAAAAATATAACTATTTACTTAATGCTAGTGCTAGTACTAAAGCACCATAGATTTCAGATTGATTACTTACTCTTGAGGTATCAATAATTGTTTTGGGAACACCCATATAAATAGCCCCATATGCTTTGCCACCCCCTAAATGAACTAAAGTACGGTATATTAAATTTCCTGAAACACCATCAGGAGCTATAATTAAATTTGAATTTTTTTTAATTGCATTTTCAATTAATATCTCATCATGAGAAATTATTAAATCAGGATAGTTTTCCTTTATTAGTTTAACAATCTCATCTCCTTCTTGTATCAGTTGGTCGACTTTAGAATCCCTTCCAATATCACTCAATCTCCCTCCGCTTAGAATACTTATTTTCGGTGTGATCTCGAGTTTATTCAACTCCTTCATAGCCAGCTCTAAGTACACTATTTTTTTGTCTAAATTATTACATTCATCAATACCAACAGGGCCATAGAAGAATTGATCTCCATTGATTGTTTCCAATAGTGCCAACCTATGGATTTCATTAATAATAAGTTCTTTTTTAAGATGCTCCAGAAATTTATTTGAACTTATTGATCCTCTTACAATAGAATGAATAGAATTGCTAGTTAGAAAATCTAAAATTGATTTTTCTGGGATTTCACAATCAATAAATTTTATTTTTGTATTGATCTTATTTTTTGGGGTTTGGTTTATTATACTATTGATATAGTCTTTCTTTCCAAAGAAAAAAATGGTTGATTTAAATTTTTTTAAAAAAGTTAGACTTGCTTTAAGGATCTTCTTATTCTGGTTTTCAAGATCGCCTAAGCCTATACCAATATTCACAGGGCTTTTTTCTTTTGCTGCTAATTCATATTTTTGTATTATTTTCATTTTGCAAGTGAATTATTCTTTAAAATATATAATAGACGAGGTAAGCTAATATTATTGCTAATGCATTATAAACACCATGAGCAATAACGTTAGCAATTAAATTTTCATTTCTCCAATAATAGAGTAAGCTTAACATCATTGAGATTGCGAAATAGGGGATGAATGATAATAGAAATGAAATAAGTAACACTAATGGAGCATCTAAAAACATTAGAAAGATTCCTAATAAGTGAATCATTGAAAATATTAAAGCAGAAATTATAATACCCCATTTATTACCCAAACTTCGCATTAATCCTTTTTGCATGAAGCCTCTAAAAAGTATCTCTTCAGAAGTGCCAATTATTAATATCATTATTAATGATAGCAAGATCAAACTCAAAAAATCAGCTGACAAAATAATCATTTCCACATCAGTAGTCGTACTACTCAAATCCCTAACAATCTCAATCCCAAAAAATAATTCTAATATAATCTCAGTTACAAATGAGACAGTTGCAACTAAAAATATTCCTATTACAGCGAACCCAAAACCAATTAGAATCTCCTTTAATATTCCTTTTTTATTAAATCCTTTAAATGTAAATCCCAATAATCCTAACCTATTTTCCAATGTAGGGTTTTGAAGAAATTTCTCAATATATATCAATGGCACAATTATAAATATAATTTCAAAAAAAGAACTAAGTATTAGAAAGTATGGATTTGAAGTAAGCTCAATAAGGAACTCTATATTAAAAGAAAAATAAGCAATTGCGGCTAATAAACCTGCAGTTATAAAATTCATCAAAAAAAATGCGCCTAATGGAACTCCTATAGAGGCCATAGTACCCCATAATTCGTGATTTTTTGTATCAATAATTTTATCATCAGAAATTTTTCTAGGTCCATAATAAAGAGGCGGAGAATAAGGAATAGTAAAAGCTGTCGGTTTAACATAAGGATTTTGTACATTTTTTGGTTCTAATTCCTTATATTCCTTAAGATAGTTGAGATTGGTCCCACATTTTACACAATATTTAAGTTTTTTAATCTTCAAAATACTATATCCACAAACAGGACAAAAAGACCAATTTCCATCGTTTAAGGCTGTTCTATCATTAGAATTAGTAATTTCTTGCTTTTTATAGGGGTCTTCAACTTCTTTGTTAGTCATTATCAAAATAGAAAAAGAAACTCAATTAATAAAAACTTTACATTTCAAATGGGAAATTATTCAGAAAGAAATATTGAAATTAGGCTAGGTTTCTTATTAATTTAACCTCAAGATCACTGAAGAAAAATCCAGAATTTGATACTGGGGAATAATTATAATAAACAATTTCTTCACTTCTTTCAACTTCCAATTCAAGTTTTATTGAAGGCATCCAAAAAGTTTTATTTATATGTTGGTATTCAACCATTACCATATAGAGAAAGGTCCCAGTCTTTTTTGGGATAACTTTTGTTTTAATTTTTGTCACTTCATTAGCTTTTAGTCTTTTAATATTAGTGTAATGTAATTTAGATTGAAAGGAGTCAGACATAAAGAAGTAGATTTTTATATCATTTATATCAGCTAAATTTGGGTTCTCAATTATGACATTGATAATTCCTGGATGATTCAATTTTAATTTTTCATTTTGTACATTAATATCAATAAAAAGCGGATATGGTAATTCTTTTTCATCTAAATTAAAACTTAAATCGATAAGCTTTTTAAGATTAGGTTTTAAATTCTTACTAAATTGAATTTTTTGCTCTTCTAAAGAAAGGATTTGAGTAGATCTTGATTCTTCAAAATTTAGAAGCATACGATTGATATATTTTAGGATATATTTATCAAATTCTGAATGATTAAATGAAATCTGTGAAATTAATTTCTTGTAATATTCCGATTCAAGATTTCGAAGTAAAGGTTTTTTGAAAATATCTTTAATAAAATTGCTTAAGAGATCATCTAATTGGGTTAAATCTTTGTGTTCAATTTCAAATTTCTCAATAATTTTTCCATTTAAAGTATCTTCATGTAAAAAATTACTAAGAGAATTTAAAAGCTCGACAGATTCCGTATTATAGGCTTCAAGAGCCTTTAATATCATAGCTTCTAATAAGTTATTGAACTTATTTACATTTTTATTTTTATAATTGATGAATTCTGCACGATAGGATTCTAAATATTTGACAAGTTTACCAGAATGTAATTTTAATAAGCTTCTTTGATATTTTTGATATCTTTCAGAAACATTATTTATCCAATTTCGAACACTATTTAATTTTTCAAGATTTTCTTCAGGATTAAATATAATATTTTCTTCTAAAGAATCAGTAGATAATAATGGACAATCTATCTTTACTTTTTCTAGTACTACAGATGTATTTCGCTCTAATTGAAAAATGTTTTCAATTTGATTATATAAAGTGAATTTCTGAAAATCATCTGCTTTGATTTTAATCAACTTATCAAGTAAATCTTCAAGTTTATCAGAATAATATTTGGGATTCTTATTTAAGATCCCTCTTAATATGGCTGCAAATTCAGAAAGAATTACGTAGAGATTTTCCTTTTTACAAATATAAAAACTGTTATTTTCTAGTTTAGTGATATTACAATAATCCACAATGTTTTGGTAGCTTTTTTCTGCAAGGTGATAATAATCTGCACATTTGTCGAGATTCCATGAATTTTTTGCTAAAAAACTAAAATATAATCCTAATAATGATTTATTCATAAGATAAGAGTAATCTCTGATGTCTTGATACTTTTTTCTAATTTTCTCATCATTAAGATAGATCAATAAAAACTCTTCAATTATTATCTCAAAATTACCTGTTGACTGAATTAAATTAAATAATCTTAAAGGATCAATTGTAATATTATCTAATTTAGTAATAATTAAATGCCTATATTCATTAAAATCAGATTTTAACTGAAAGAAATAGGATTCAATTAGAGATTTTCTTCGTTCGAGTTCTGAAGAATCAATTTTTCTCCCATTTTTGAATGAATTGATTCCTAAGATTTCAGTTAAATAATATTTAAGAGAATATACGGATTCCATATATAATGTCTTTGCCCCGCAATAAGGACACTGAGCAGCAGATCCCTTTATAATAGGTAAACCGCAACCACATTTTTTGCAAGGCATAAATGGTATCATAAGACTTAATATTCTCAAAAAAATTTGTGTATAATCATTCTTATAGAGTTACAAATTGCTAATCAATTATTAATATTTTATCATTTGAATTGATTAAATCATAATATTTTGATGTGTCTACTAATATGTGATATTAGATAAATCCAAATCTACAATAAAAATAATTATAGAATAGTATATAAAGAAAAGAAATTTTTAATGAGTAAAATAACAACAGAGATTACCATTCTTTAATTCTATAGGATTGACAAAACCATAACGTTCGAGTTGAATTGTTTGATTTAAAGGGACGTTTAAAAGATTTATTTCTCCATTACCTTTGGATAACGTCCCATCTGGTTTTAAAATAGTAACATTAATTTTTTCATCATTAGGAACCCATTGAATAATTACAAACTCTCGATCCAACTCTTTACTATGATAAGTAGCATAAATCTTTTTTTCATTTAAATGAATAGAACTAATTTGAATGTTCATTAAATCTTTTAATCGAATTATTTGATCTTTTTTAAAATTTTTCGCATCAGATAATGAAACTAATAGATTTAATATGTCATTTTTTACACTACATTTTATAATTCTTTTTCCTTTTTTCGGTTCTGTTGGATGTAGAAGAGGTTCTGCAGTATAAACTTTTTCAGGAATATTATCAATAATAGTTAATATTGGATCTTCAACATAAAAATATCTATTAGAGATTTCATCAATAATGTCCTGGTTTTTTGAATAAAGCCAATTTACAGAAAAAGTTATGCCTGATTGAGACATCCCTAGTTCTAATAATGTTTCTCTCAATGCTTCGGGTCTTATCCCACGTTTTTTAAGAGATTGCAGACTCCATGTCCTGGGATCATCCCATCCTTCATATTTTCCATCCTGAATCATGTTTCTTGATTCAGTTTTACTTAATTTCATTTCAGCAAAATTCATTCTTCCGTAATAAAGTAATTCAGCTTTTATCCAACCAAAGTGATCCCAAATAAATTCTTCAATGATACCTTCCTTAACTAAATCTATCCCTCTCAATATATGACTTGCTCCTATTAAATGATCATCAATTGCCCAAGAGTATTCTAACATTGGCCATACAGTATATTTATTGCCTACTCTTGGATGCTCTGCTTCTGAAATCCTCATTATAATTTGATCTCTTAAAGCAGGATCTTTTTGATTCATACCTGTTTTTAATCTTACTACTGCTTCACCCTCAGAATATTTTCTTTTGAGCATTGCCTTCCATTCCTCTAAGTTTTTTTCAATTGATTGATTTCTATGAGGGCAATCCAATTTTTTTTTCTTATATTTTTCTCGAAATTCTTTAGCAGAACAAAAACAGACATAAGCAATATTATCTTTAATTAGTTTTTCGCAATACTCATAAAAGATTTCTAATCTATCACTTTTATAGTAAATTTTGTCATAATTTACTCCTAACCACTTCAATCCATCTTTAATTAAATCATAAGCTTCTGGTAAAACATATTTTGCTTTGGGACTATCCCTTAACGATTTAGGACTTCCAATTGTGTCATCATAAAAAAGAATAAGCTCGCCATTATATTTTTTCACATATTCATGATTTAATACAATCATTCTAGCATTTCCTATATGTAATGCCCCACTAGGGTAAGGAGCTAAACGCATTACAATTTTTTCAAATTTAGAAAGATTAGGTAATTCTGGTAATTCTTTCTTTTCTTCTAGTTTTTCTTTTCTATCTAAAGCGTGAGGATCCAATTTTAATAATTCTATCTTTTGTTCTTCTATATCCAATTTTAAAATATCATCAATGACCTGATCCAAAATAGGTACAACTATTTTAGTTTGGGATCTTAATTCAGGACATGAAGCCATAAGCTTTCCCATTATTGCTTTTTTGTTTGGCCTCCCATTGAATTTTATAGCATTTTTTAATCCAAATAGCCAAAGTATTTGCTTGATATCTTTATCTGGCATCTATTCTTTTCATCAAATTGTATAAAAAAAATTATAATTTGGAAAGTTTTTGAATTATTTCATTAGTTTCTTTCATTATCCTTTCAAGTAAATCTTTTACTGTAGGTAAATCATGAATAAGACCTACACCTTGACCAACAGAAACTACACCAACATCTAGATTACCTTCTTCATACATTAATTTTGATTTAGCGCCAGCTGCAGCATTAAATATTTCCATTTGGTCGCTTTTAGAATTTTCTAATTCAAGAACTTTCTGTGCTGCTTGGTTATTCCATACTCGATGAGTAGCATTAAGCGAACGCATAATAAGTGTTGTGTCATAGATTGAAGCGTTTAATATAGCTTTTTTTAAATTTTCATGAATGGGACATTCTTGTGTAGCTAGAAGACGAGTACCTATTAATGCTGCTTCTGCTCCTAATGCTAATACCGCTGCTACACCTCTTCCATCCGAAATGCCCCCTCCCGCTACAACAGGAATCTTTATAGCATCAATAGTAGCAGGCGTTAATACTAGTGTTCCAATATCATAACGGCCTGTAGCTCCGCCATTTTCCCAACCGACTACTTCTACAATATCGGCTCCTAATGAAGCTGCTTTTTTTGCATAACGAACTCCTGCACATTTGTGTATCCATGTTACTCCATAATCCTTAAATAATGGAATATATTTATCAGGCGCTTGGTGACCAGAAGTCTCAATAATCTTAATTCCCTCATCTAACATCACTTTTACATGATCAATCTGTTTAATTGGCTTTAACATCGGAAATAAATTTAAATTTACTGCGATTGGCTTATCCGTTAACGATTTGAGTTCTATTAAGGCTTCTCTTAAATCATCTGGAGTCCTAAACATCACAGAAGCCATTATTCCAAGTGCACCTGCATTTGAACATGCAGCGGCGAATGATGGATAACTAATATTCATCATATTTCCGCAGAAAATTGGATAGTCGATACCCAACATTTCTGTTACTTTTGTTTTTAACATAAAATTACCACTTTTTTTGACTAATGTAATAAGAATTTGATATAATTAATAGAACTATTATTATAAAAAATATAAAATTTCATTTTCTCAGATTTTGGTATTCCACTTAAATAGATTTATAATATCGGAAAGGTTGATCTCTGTTAGATCTTTTACAACTAAAGAGGCACCATGAAGTTCTTCCTTTTTATGTGTCGTTGTGAGTGCTATTGAAATCATTCCTGCTCGTTTAGCAGCTTCTATACCAACTGGAGCATCTTCTATAACTAAACAATTTTTTGGAAGGATGTTTAAAGTTGCTGCAATTTTAAGAAAAACATTTGGATTTGGTTTCCCATTCTTAACTTCTGCTGCTGTAATAATAACATCAAAATATGACTTGATTTTTAGTTGGGTTAGTAGTAATTCAACATTTTCTGGTGGACCGCTTGAACCTATCCCCAATTTGAAACCTCTTGATTTTAATTCTTTTATAATTCTTAATACACCAGGCAAAGGTGTTAACTTTTCTCTTATCATTTCTCGATAATATTGTTCCTTAAGATTACCCCATTTTTCAACAAGACCTTCATCTACTTCTGGACCTACTAATTTACGAGTAATTGTGGGTGATTGTTGACCAAATGTTTCTTCAAACATTTCTCTTGTAAACTCCATACCAATTTCTGCTGCCATTTTAACCCAGCTCTCAAAATGAATTGGTCCAGTATCAGCTAAAACTCCATCCATGTCAAAAATAACACAATAATTACTAAACATAATTTTAACTAAAAAGAACAATTAGTTAATAATTATAGAGAATTAATAATTTTTAAAAATTATAAATAGAAAATTGCAAAGGCCTGGTAGTCTAGCTTGGATAGGGCGCTGGCTTGCGGAGCCAGATTTGAGAAGTAAATTCGGCTTCACAATGGAGATCGAGGGTTCAAATCCCCCCCAGGCCACTAACTGTTGAAGTTTTTAATTAATTTTTTATTAAGAATTATTCAATAAAGTTTAAGATTTCTGAAATGGTATTGATTTTTCTTAGATTTGATATTTCAATTTCTTTTTCAAATGGAAATTTATATTTTCTTTTAAGTAAAACTGACTGTAAATTAGCCCTTTGAGCACCAATAATATCAGCATATTCATCACCACACACAATAACTGAGTTAGGTTCATCTTTTAAACCCAACTTCTCAAGAGTGTAGAAAAAGATATTTGGATCTGGTTTTCTTCTTCCAAATTTAGCAGACGTCAAAATCAAATCAAACAATTTTGCTAAATCATGCTTTCTTAACACATTTTTTATAGTTTGGTGATTTGGATGATTGGAGATTAATGCAATTTTAATGCCCATTTTGTTTAGTGTTTCCAATGTTTCCTTTGTATTTTCAAAGGGTTCCCACTCATCTTCCTCACAAGAATGATAAATATCAGCTAATTGATAATATGTATTTAGATCTAAATGATCAACATTATTGATTATATTTTCTTCTCTGAGTGATTCTAAAACATTTTGAAAGATTAAAGCAGTTGGAAATTCAGTTTTAGTTTTAATGCTTTCTCTAAAAAAATGTTCCCGTTTTTTAGAAAATCTCTGGATAAAAGACTTATCGGTTATTTCCTCTCCCCAAACTTGCCTTGCTTTTAAAATCTCAATAGATTTTAATAAACCTTTTTTAAAGCATTCGTAATATCTTTCAACAGAGGGTTTGTCAAAATAAAATAATGTAAAACCAAAATCGAATATAAATCCCTTAATTTTCATAGTGTCAATAAATATAAAAAAAGGGTCTCAATTTTAATTTATCTAAAGTAAAAGAAAAGTAAGCAAATATCATTTCTGTTAAATCCTTAATAACAAACAAAATATTAAAAAAGAAATTTAGTATTACTGAGAACCAATATGTCGATCGATAAATGGCTGGATGAAAAAAACTCGAAAGAAGAGAGAATTAAACGTGAAAAGGCATTTAAACAACTTTCAAAAGAAGAGATTCAGCAGTTAAAAAAGAAGAAGATTCGTGAAATGGTTAAAAAAGAAGATCAAAACCCTAATGAAATTTCGGAAAGAGAGAAAATCTTACGACAAATAGTCGAATTCAAAGATTGGTTGAACCAAAGAACTTATCTAAAAGGTGATTTTGAAAAAATTGAGATGTGGATAAAGAATTTATATTCATTGATAAGTTTTGCATCTAACCAGGAAGAAAAATTAACTTTACAAAATGAGAAAAAGACATTAATGGAGAAATATAAAGGAATTCCCCCTAAATTCCTAGATGAAAAAATTAGAGTTGCTATAAATAAATTGATATATGGGTCAAAAAGAACAAATTCGGATAATTACTATTTAAGAAAACTAAAAAATAGCATTAAGGAAAAACTAAAAGAAGCTGAGTATTACAACATATTAGATAAATTAATTAAAATATTGTAAAATTAGTAAGAAATTTCAAAATACTTTTTATTTTATCAAGGTTTATAATTTTTATATTAAAAATTAGACATCTTTTGAATTAATAGAATGATTCTTATTTGCCCGATTGCTGGCGTGGGTAAAAGACTTCAGCCTTTTACATATTCTAAGCCTAAAGCTTTTTTGAAGATTGCCGGGAAAAGAGTCATTGATCATATTCTCCTAAAATTGAAAAATTCATTTCCAAAAGGAACAACTATATGCTTTATTGTTGGTTATAAAAAAAGGCAAATAACGGAGTATCTTAAAAAGAATCATTCAGACTATTTTAATCTCCATTTTTTAAAGCAAGAACCAATAGGATATGAAGCAGATACACCATTTTTTAGTGGTGTTGGAGATGCAGTTTTATTAGCCAGAGATTTCGTCCAAGATGACGATTGTTTTATCTTTTTGAGTGATAGACTTCCTTTAGAGGATTATTCCCAAATTTTATTAAATTTTCATCAAGATATATGTGATGGTGTAATAAATGTCAAACAGGTAGACAATCCACAGTTTTATGGTGTAATTGAACTAAATGAAAATGGAGTTGTCAAGAATATCTTTGAAAAACCAGAAGAACCGAAATCAAATTTTGCAGTTTCAGGAGTATATTTATTTGGAATGAGTATGACAACGAGGTTGTTTGAGTTATTAGAAGATCAACGTAATATACCATTAGAAAATGGACAAGAGCATACCCTTACAACAATCATTCAAAAATTAATTGATGAAGGTTTTAAGATAAAAATCAATGAAATGGAAAAAGAAATATTGGATTTTGGTCGACCTGAAAGTTTAATAGAAGGTAATCGTCTACTATTAACAGAAGCAAAAATACAAGATCCTACCTATGAAAAATTAATGCAGTCTGGTAATATTGTCGATTCAAAAATCGTTCCTCCTGTTATTTTTGGAGAAAATGTCAAGGTTTTGGATTCGGTGATTGGTCCAAATGTATCAATTGGAGATAATGTTATACTTGAAAAATGTATTCTTTCTGAATCAGTTATTGGTGATGGTGCCAATTTGAAAAAGATCATATCTTCAGAAAGTATTATTGGTGATTATACAATTTTAGAGGATTTAATCAAAAAAAATATTACTATAGGGGATTCCTCTTTTATTACTACTTCTAATATGAAAACTTCATAGTTCGAAAAAAAAGGGATATAAATAAAGTTCAATCGAATTTGGGTCTTTTTTCTTGCCAAGGAGCAATTTCTTCAAATACTTTTGACACTTGAAGTACAGTTGAATCTTCAAACCTTCTACCAATTATTTGCATTCCTATTGGTAATCCTCCTTCTGCCCATCCACATGGTATTGAGGCAGCGGGGTTCCCAGTCAAATTGAAAGAGTAGCAATGTGAAAACCATGCTTCTGGTGAAACTGGTATATTATTAATCTTATCAAAACCCCATTTACCTACTTCAAGAGGAAGAACGGCTGCTGTTGGAGTAATCAATATGTCATAATTTTTAAAATATTGTTGAAATACTTCATAGATCTTTTCTCTTTCAAGCTCAGCTCTCTTTAAATCTACTGCGGTATAACTTTGTCCGGCTTCAATCATTTTAACTAAATCTTCTTCTAAAATATCTCTATGTTTTTTTAAATTTATATCGTAAGCATATCCAGAGGTAACTATAAGGGCAAAAGTCTTATAGGCTTTTCTAATTTTAATTTTTACTTCTTCAACTGACCAGTCTAATTTTTCAAATTTTTGAACCGATTCAATAATAGACTTCTCTATCGCAGGATCAATAGCTTTTATAAAACCTAAATCTAATGAAAATCCTATTTTTATTTTACTAGGTTTTTCTTTTAAAGCGTTACTATACTGAATATCTTGTTTTGGTACAGATAATCTATCTGCTTCGTAATAGTTAGCCATAACATCTAACATTAGAGCAGCATCTTTAACATATCTTACAATAGGACCATAATGATCTAAGGTGAAGAAAGATATACCATGTAAATTCCAAGGATATCTTGGAATTAAACCAAAAGTAGGTTTCAACCCATAAACACCGCAAAAACTACTAGGTATTCTTATTGAACTACCACCATCGGAGCCTAAAGCTAGAGGACCTAAGCCAGAAGCCACCGCTGCCGCTGCTCCTCCGCTTGAGCCTCCAGAATTTCTATTCTGATCCCATGGATTATATGTTTCACCAAAGATGTAATTTTTAGTTAATGGCCAATATCCATAAGTTGGAGTGTTAGTTTTTCCTAACATAACAATCCCAGCCTTCTTCAAAGTTTTAACAACATAATCGTCTTCCTTAGGTATGTAATTTTCATGAATTTTAGTACCAAATGTGGTTCTTACTCCTTCAGTTTCCATTAAATCTTTAATTGATGTGGGAATGCCATGCAGTAAACCTAGTTTTCCACCCCGTTTAATAGAATCATCTGCTTTTTTTGCCATATCTCTCGCTATATCAAAGGTAGGAGTACAATATGCATTTATCTTTGGATTAATTTTTTCGATCCTCTCTATAATAATTTCAGTAATCTCTCCTGAAGTTAGTTGCTGAGTTTTTATTTTTTCTGCCATTTCATAGGCAGACATAAAACAAATATCTTCTTTATTCATATTTAATCACCTCAAAATGATTATAACTGTGGTTTCTTCTCTTGCCAAGGAGTAATATTTTCAAAGGCCTTCGAAACTTGCAATACTGTAAGCTCATCAAATCTTCTACCAACTATCTGAAGCCCTATTGGAAGACCTTCACTTGAAAATCCGCTAGGAATAGTGGCTGCTGGATGCTGAGTCAAATTAAAGATATATGTATAAGGCATCCAAGTTAATGGAGCGACACCTTTCCCATTTATCTCCATAGGAAATAATTGTCCCAGTTTAAATGCTGTTGTTGCAGTAGTTGGAGTTAGTAAGACATCATATTTTTCAAAAATCGGATAGAAAGCATCATAAATTTGATTTCGAAGAGCCATTGCTTGCATAATGCCCATAGCATCATATCCATAACCTGCATTTATCATTTTCAGCAATTCTTCATTAATCACATCCTTAAATTTATTTAATTTTGGCTTAAGATCATAGGCGGGCATAGCGGTATGGAATGTTAAATAGGGAATATGAGGTTTTCGTAATTTTATTTTAATTTCTTCAAATTCCCAATCATATTGCTTAAAAGTCTCAATAGCATTGAAAAAACTTTTTTCAACTTCATTATCAATTATTTTTGCATATCCTAAATCTAAAGAATATCCTACTCTTAATTTATTTGGAATTATGTCCACTTTTTCAAAATAGTTTATTTCTTGAGCGGGTAAACTATATCTATCTGCATTATGAGGTCCTGCTAATACATCCAACATTAAGGCAGCATCTTTAACATATCTCACAATAGGTCCATAACAAGAAAAAGTTTCACCAGCAATTCCCTCACGAGGATACGTCGGCACTCTTCCAAAATGAGGTTTAATACCATAAGCTCCGCATAAACAAGCAGGGTGCCTAATTGAGCCTCCTCCATCAGAACCTAGAGCTAATGGGCTGATTCCACTAACAGCTGCTGCTGCTGCTCCTCCACTGGAGCCTCCTGAAGTTCTATCGAGTTTCCATGGATTTTTAGTTTCTCCAAAAACAGGATTATAGGTCACTCCAGCGGCACCAAACTCTGGAGTATTTGTTTTTCCTAATATAACGCATCCCGCATCCTTTAATCTTTTAACAGCAATATCATCCTCATTAGGAATAAAATCCTCATATATTTTTGAGCCAAAAGTTGTTCTTATTCCTTTAGTAAACATCAAATCTTTAATTGATGTTGGAATCCCATTTAATAACCCGATTTTTTCATTATTTTTTACACGATTATCAGCATGTTTAGCCATCTCACGTGCTAATTCAAAAGTAGGAGTGCAATACGCATTAATTACCGGATTAATTTTTTCAATTCTTTCAATTATAGCTTCAATAATCTCCTGAGAAGTGAGTTCTTGATTAGTTATTTTCTCTCTCATTTCCCAAGCAGACATATAACAAATATCTTCTTTTTTCATTTTAGATCTTGAGATTAATTTTTTTGAATATGATTTAGAATATGTGTTTATTCCTTATAAAAAAAGTCAATTAATTTTAGTTTTAAAATTAAAACTAAAAGACAGAAGAGTAATATTAATTTGAACTAACTGTGGGTTATAAGGCTTTAAAAAAGATTTTTTGCATTTTCTTTAGATCCGTTATAAACTATTTTACTTTTTACCATTTCTTTAGGCGGGTATTTAATACCTGGAGGATATGAGCTATCTTTCCAACCACCTAAGGCTGTACTAATATTAGCTTGCATAGGTTCAGAATTTATATATAAACTTCCTGCTTGTAATTCAGTAGTAAATTTTTCTATTTTATCTGGTGGAGTATAAACAACTGCTCTCATACCATAATTAGAATGATTCGCAAGATAGATCGCATCATCCAAATTTTTTGCTTTAGTAACACTTCTTACTGGACCAAATGCTTCTTCACGCCATAAGAAAGGAGCTTTATCAAAATCAAGTATATTTTCTCTAGGTATCTCTACTAAGGTTGGTTGATAAAATAATCCATAAGATTTTCCAGTATCAATCTTTTCAGCACCACATAACACTTTCACACCTTTATGTTTGATAGCTTCTCCAACCATGACTTCCATCATCATTAATATTCTTCGAGACCCAAGGGGTCCTAAATCAGTTGCAGGATCTCGTGGATCACCCATTTTTAGTTTTTCAATCTCTTTTAATAATAATTCTACATATTCATCGTAAATATCTTGGTGCACAATTATCCTCTTCATTGAAAAGCATTGTTGTCCTGAATTGGTGTAGGATGCAATTACATTCCATTTGGCAACCAAATCTAAATTTACACCAGGCATAACAATTCCTGCATCATTACCAGCACATTCAAATACGAAATTTTTGAAAGGTGGGGTTATCATATTAACACCTAAATATTTCTGAGTATTTTTTTTTAAAAAATCGGCATAATCAATTAAGATCTGCTTAGCAGTATGAGAAGCCGCTACGCAAACTATGTTTTTTACTAAATTTGACTCAATAAATATTTTAGTTGCAAAATTACCAGGACTAATAACCAAATCATAAGCTCCATTAAAGGGAAAATCACTTTCTTTGATTCTGTCTATACAAAATTTCATTGTTAAAGGGCATGCTGTAGAGGGCTTTATTATAGCAGGATTCCCCGTCATAAAACTAGCACCCCAATAATACATTGGTAGACTCATTGGTGTATTACGAGGAGTTATACCAATAGTTAATCCCATTGGTTGATATTTTAATAGAGAAATTAACCCGCTTTCTAAATCACGTTGTTCACGATCCTGTACTAGATCAATAAACCAATCAACATAACTATATCCTTTTTCAATTATAGAAAATTCCCATTCAGAGTATTTTACAGGAAGTCCACCTTCATCAACTACGATATCTTTGATTTTTTTCTTGTTTTCTACTAAAACAGAAGCAATATCCTTAATAACCTCAATTCTTTCTTCCATGGTGGTATTTAAAAGCTTATATTCCCATTGGGCTGTTCTTTTTATTTTATCTTTTATAGTTTCTACTGTATCAGCTTCAAGAGAATCAATAACCTCTCCTGTATACTTATTCAAAATATCCAATTTCATTTCTTCTTTCACTTTTTATCTTTCTTTTTAGATTCTTTTTGTTTTTTACTATATTCCTTATACCAATCAATTGTATTTTTTAAACCCTCTCTTAATGGAGTAATTTTATAGCCTAATTTTTCAATAGCTTTTTTTGAAGAAAAAGATCTATGATATTTAATAGCTTTTAGTGTAGGTCGTGTTAAATAAGGCACTTTTTTATTAAAAAATGCCTTTACTTCCAGTATCCATGCGTAAACCATTGTAACCCAGAATGGAAGCTTTTTTGCTTTTTTCTCTCTTCCAATCTCAGCAATCAAATCTAAATATTTTCTAAATTTAATATTTTCTCCACCAAGAATATAGTCCTCTCCAAAAATATCTTCCCTATTGATCAAACTTGCTAAAATATTTGTTAAATCATATAGATATGAAAAGCAAGCTATTGATTCTCCCTTCCCAGGACATACACCTAAGGGAAGTATTTTTCCCCTCATAACATCATAGAGCATCCTTCCAAATATGTTGAAATCTCCTGGACCATACACTATTCCAGGATAAAAAATTACTACTTTTAATCCTTTAGGTATAAAATCTTTAATTAATCTTTTTGCTTGAAATTTTGATTTCTCATATTCCATAAAAAAACAATTTTTTTCATGGGTTTCATCAACAGGCTCTGCAGGAGTAGGTCCTAGCGCAGTAAAGGAACTAACATAAAATAATTTTAGGTTTTTCTCCAAAGCAATATTAGCAACATTTTCAGTTCCTTTTACATTAATATCATAATATATTGATTTTTTTTTCGCCCATATTCCTGTATAAGCCGCAAGGTGGTAAATCATTTCAATATTTTCTACAGCTTTATATAAACTATTGATCTCACGAACATCTCCAATGATATATTCAATATTATTTAAAGATTGAAAACGTTCAATATTACTGCTCTCTCTTACTAATAATTTTAAGTTATGTCCTAACTTTTCTAGCTCTTTTACCAGAGCCGTTCCAATAAAACCCGTACCACCAGTTATTAATATATTTGCCATGACATTAATGTTAATGTATCAAAAAGAAAATGATAACTATTGAAAAGTTACATTTTATTAAAGTTAGTTGTTAGAGTAATTCGTTTTTTACACCTTTTAATATTAGGAAACCTCGGAATAAATAATATAGTTTTTTTTGTCACTTTCAGAAGGAATTTATTAAATATTCTCGATTAATGCATCTTAGATCTCCCAAAATTTTTACTAAAAGAATATTGATGATAATTTGAGAGAGAAATTGAAAGATCTTGATAAGTTTCATTCGCAATTAGATTTACCATTTTTAGAGACACAAAATGAATTCATAAAGGAAATATTTCAAACGCTTGAACTCGAGTTTAGTTTGGAAAGAAATTCTAACCAAAAAATTATTGATCTAGGAGCAGGAAATGGAAGTGTTGTAATTTACGCTACATTGAATTATTATATTAAATCATTCGGAATTGAAATTGACCAAAACTTAAAAAGTGAAGCTGAAAATAGGATCATATCATTGAAAAAAAGTGGAAATTACAAAAAGAAAGTATTTAAAAAAATAAAAATCAAATTGGGAGACTTTTATTTATTGAATTTAAGAGAATATGACTTTATATATGTTTATTCTCTACCTTCAATGCAAAAATACCTTATGCATGTATTCAGCACAGCGAAAATAGGAGCTATTTTAATATCTCATAAATATCACCTTGAAGGATTCAGCTCAATTTTGAAAGATGAATATACTTTAATTCATAAAAATGGAAAACAAAAAATCTGCACTTACTTCTATAAAAAAATAATATGAAATTGAAAAGATTTTAACAAAGAGAAAAGGTTAAGTATAGTTGTTCAACAAATATTACATTGCTTTATTACTACAAAAAATATAATTATAAATAAAACCAAAATAAAATAAATAAATATATAATTTTAAATTTGAATTTTTTATTATAGTGGTGAATAAATACAAATGCCAATCGGTTTTGAAGGCTTGTTGGATGGTATAACTGCTTCCCTTATAGTTTTTTCTTCAGTAATTTTTGGATTGTTTTCTCTATATAAATCAATAAAATTGAAAGCAAAATTACTTAGCATAGCAGGTTTAGTTATGATTTTAGTTGGCTTCTTATGGCTCGGGCCAACTACTGATTTCTTCTTAAAATTAATCACAAATACTAATCTCAATCCAGAAGTTATTTACGTACTATTAAGCTATACATGGGTTGCACCAGCTCTGTTTTTTTCGATGTGGCTAGGTGGTGAACTTTTAATGCCTAAATATAAATGGTTGCTCGTAGGAATCTTTATAGTTTTGGGCGGAGTTTTTGAATATTTTCTATGGACTGACCCGCTTCCTCCTTTAGGATCATTTGCGGATATAGGGGTTAGGTTCGTCGATGGTATTATTGATGCTGATTTTAATAGAGGTCATCCAACCTTTATAATGGTAGCGGTATTTTTAGTGTCATCTTTAGTCTTTTTAGGAATAGGAATGGCAGTAAAAGCAAAGCAAGCGACAGGTACATTGAGGAAAAAGTTTACTTACTTATCGATAGGTTTTATTATTTTTGTTGTTTGTGCTGCTTTAGATTCAATTCTTACACTACCTCTCACTGTAGGTGTTGTAAGAGTAGTGATGGCTACATTCGCAGTTTGGATGTATCTTGGATTGAAGACCTAAATAATTAAATCATTTCTTTTTCTCTTTCTATTTTATACTTCATCCTTTTCATTGATCTAATTTATTTTTTCCACTGATATTGAGTTTTATTACAAGTTCTTTCAAAAACAATTTCATGAAATATCTTTGATTTGTACAGAAATCAAGCTTTTGTGAGTTAGATAAATCTGAACAATTAGACAAAATTGAGTGTATATCATTCGAGATGGCTAGATATTCTTCTTTTGGACCTTCTTTATCGTATTGTGTATTTTTATTTCCACTATTATCTATTATGTTAACATTAGGTTCATTAATCTTAGCATAACTCTCAATTGAAAATTTCTTTTTATATTCACTGAGAGATTCAATTAATAAATTTGAGATATAATCAAGATTTTCTTTCGAATTGATGTGATTGAATAACTCCGAAACAAGATTAGAAATTAAGTTATTATTTAAATCTTGAAAATTATTTTGATTGTATAGATTAGAGTTTTCGAAGTTTAGATTTTTTTCAAAAGAGATTTTTGTGTAATCTTTATTAATTAAGCCTTTTGAAATTATTCTTCATCTCGGAGAAATTTCAATTTGTAATAAGTAAAATCGATCTGGTATTTAAAAAAAAAGCCTCTATGAATTTAGTGGAAATAAGAATAGTTAGATTATTTTATATGTAAAATTGCATCAAAAATGTTAGTAAGATGATTAAAATAAAGCTGTTTTAAAATTAATAAAAAGAATAATAAAAAAATAAAGAAGTATTAGATTTTAAAAGATAATTAAAGTTTAGATCCACAATTGGGGCAGAAATTTCCACTTGATTCTAGTCTATGACCACAATAGACACAATAATTTTTTCCTTCTGTTGGTAAAGGTTCATCTATCTTTTTAGGGGGGGCTATATACTCAGTTGCGGGAGTATATGTTATTGGTTGACCTAAAATAATTTCTCCCGTTTCAGAATTAAAACTATATTTTATTAATCCTTTAGTTCTTAAATCTAATAATACGCGAAGTAATACTGCTGGTTTCATGCCAATCTCCAATGCGATATGTTCAAGTTTATATGTCCCCTGAAAGTTTCGTTGAGCCAGTGCATTTTTAACGACTTGCTTATATT
>JBHLNL010000126.1:0-10223 GCA_048941605.1 Promethearchaeota archaeon
TGGAGAAATGGAAGTTGGTTATGATACTGAAGGAAATACTTTCTATTTTGTTATGATAGACCCTGAAAGTCCTGATCACGATATTAAATTGAATGCTATTACAATTGATATAGAAAAGAAAATTTCTTTAGTCGAGGATTTTGAGATAGAATAGGAGAAAATTCTTTTCTGAAAATTCTGTTTTTTTAATATTTATCAAAAGGATAAAAATAAATAAGAAACAGCAAATAATTCTTTTAACAAAAAAAATTATCGCTAAAGTTTCCATATTTTTGTAGTAATAATAATTAGATTAATGTGATGTTAAAATTTCTATTCCCGCATCTCTTAGAGTAGGGCCAAGAACAACAAATACTCTTGTAAAAAAACGATATTTAATTATTTATTTCATTATACTTATATTGAGTTCCCAACCAACGATTTTATGGTTGTGGTATTTTTGGCAATATTTTCTTATTCTAGATTTAATCTTTTATATATTATTTCCTTTTGTTTTTTTCGTAGGTATAATATTCTTAATAATCTTTTCTGCAATAGTAGCAAAAGTCTTTTTATTGGTTATAAATCTAATTCATAAACCACGTGAAGGTGTATTCTTAAGGAGTAAGAAAAATAAGGATTATTGTTATTGGAGTTTAAGAGCAGTCGTAAAAAAATGGCCAACATGGTTAGCTCGACAATTATCATTACCTTTAATTGAGATAGTAGTTCTAAAAATCATTGGTGTGAAATCTTCATTTTCGAATTCTTTGTATGATGGTTGGGTTGATTGTGAATTTGTCGAATTTGGTAATAATGTTAAAGTTGGTCAAGGAAGTTTTGTCATTTCAAATTTAATTATCCAAGATAGGTTAATTATAAAAAAGGTAACTATTCAAGACAATGTGATCATTGGTGCTCACTCAATAGTATTGCCTGGAACTATTATTGAATCAAATACCATACTTGATGCAATCTCAATGACTTTAGTTAATCAACACTTAGAATGTAATTCTACCTATCGTGGTGCTCCTGCCAAAAAGATAGATGATATTAGCTTATATATTGATGAGACTCAACTTAAAGAGCAAATATTTGATAAAAAAGCTTTTGAGGAATATGATGTGGAAAATTTGAGAACTCATTCTAAAGAATTATCCGTGCCATTTCACTTTTATCTTATTGCTGGTTGGATTATAATTGGGTGTTCATTTATATTACCAGGATTTTTATTTTTTATTTCTCTTTTTGGACTCATAGTCCCTAATCTATTTTCAATTGCGTTCTCTCTTGAATTACTTTTAAATCTAAAAACAATTATAATTTTATTTCTTATCCCTGTCATTTTTATTTGCTTATATCTCCTCCATTTATTCTTCGTTGCTTTATTTACAAGATGGTTCTATAAGATTGCTGATAAAAGAGGTCCTAATCAAGGGGTATTTGATCGAAATTTAGATGAAACATCAAAAGTGTTAGATTACTATCATTTTAGATCCTTTTTATTCAAATATCCCATTTTTGCATTCATTCGCTCTCCATTTCCTTGGCTTCTTAATTGGGAATTGAAGTTTTTAAATTCAAACAAAATAGGTAGAGGAACTGTACTTGAGGAGACATTTTATCACAGTCATATTAATTTTGGGAAGAATTGTTATATAGGAACTTTTGCGCACATTAGTAATCATTTAGTTGATGGAGTTTATGGAGAAGAAAATTTAACATTTTTTGGAGTAGATATAGGAAATAATTGTGTATTTAGTTTATCTAATGGTGCCATGCCAGGTTTAAAAATGGAGGATAATTCAACTATATTACCCATGTGTGCTACAATAAAATATGATAAACTAGGAGTAAACGGAATATTTGGCAAATTTCCAGCAAAAAAACTAAACACGGAAGAAATTAAGAATTTTACAGGAGGACTTTATGATGGAGAATAACAAAATTAAGACTAACATTGGCGATGATATAGAATTTAATTTTAAAAACATCCCAATTACTACAAATGGATTTAAATGGACATTTACATCAAATTTACTTTACCTAGTTTTGCACATTCTTTCAATTCTCATGCCATCAGTAATGATTTTAACTTTCTTTAGTTTTGCAATGGCTTCTAATTTCTTCCATTTGAGAGTACTGCTAATTTTTATAGATATAATGGCATGGTGGGGTTCCTATCTTCTTATTAGCTTACTTCTTGGTAAATTAATTCTAGTTTTTCTTAAATTAATACATACACCTAAGGAAGGACTTTTTAGTATTAATAGGAAAGACCGGGATTATACTTATTATTGCTTTAGATTAACGATTAAGAAATTCATTTTCTTGATTTGGAATAACTTTTGCTTCCCATGGGTTAATAATTTTGCCTTCAAAATGTGTGATATTAATACTGATTTTAAAAGTACTATGTTTGATGGATGGAGCGATGTAGAATTTATTGAATATGGGAATAATATGATGATTGGACAAGGAGCACAAATCTTTTCAAGTATTATTATTAGAATAAAAAATAACGATTATTTATTGATAAAGAAGGTCATCATAGGTGACCATGTCGTTTTAGGTGCTAATTCTATTGTATCTCCTGGTACAATAATAGGAAAAAGTTCGACTCTAGGTGTATGGACAGTTACACACATCAATCAAATATTAGACCCTGATTGGATTTATATCGGGAATCCCGCTCGTAAATATCAACCTGCTCAAAGTGCCATTGAAGAAAGTAAGAAACAAGCAATGAGGCGATTAGTTGATACCGGCGAGAGAATACCTTATGACATAAATAAATTTACAGATAAATCAAATGAAAATTTTAAGAAAAACACATAAGGCAATGAAAATTTTCAGCAAAGAGATATATATTAAGTTTAAAAATGATTAATTAAATCTAGAAATATAATATAAGGATATGATTTAAAATGTATAAAGTGGTTCTACTACGTCATGGAGAAAGTACTTGGAATAAAGAAAATAGATTTACTGGATGGACTGATGTTGACCTCTCAGAAAAAGGAATTCAAGAAGCGAAAGATGCTGCTAAATTATTAAAGGAAGCAGGATTCACGTTTGATGTTGCCTATACCTCTGTATTAAAGAGAGGAATCCGCACTTTATGGATTGTTTTAGATGAGATGGATTTAATGTGGATTCCAGTATATCGTTCTTGGCGATTGAATGAAAGGCATTATGGGGCATTACAAGGATTTTCTAAAAGTCAAATGGCTTCTGAAGTAGGTGAAGAACAAGTTCTTATTTGGAGAAGAAGTTATGATATACCACCTCCAGCCCTTAAAACAAGTGATCCGAGGTACCCTGGAAATGAAAAAAAATATGCAGATTTAAATTCAGATGATATTCCGTTAACAGAATGCTTAAAAGATACCGTGGCAAGAGTGCTACCTTATTGGTATGAAATTATCGCCCCAGTTATAAAGTCTGGTAAAAAAGTTTTAATTTCAGCTCATGGTAATAGTCTAAGAGCCCTTATAAAGTATCTTGATAACATGCCTGATGATGAAATAGTCAGATTAAACATACCAACTGGTGTACCTTTAGTTTATGAATTAAATGATGCTTTGAAACCAATCAATCATTATTATCTTGGTGATGCTGAAGAAATTGCAAAAGCAATTGAATCGGTTGCTGCTCAAGGAAAAGCAAAATAATTATTATTAAAAAAAAAAAATTAAATTTATAAACTAGATTACTCCCATTTCAATCCAGCCATTTTATAGGAATCTGAAACCCCGATCAATAATTCTACTGTTACTTGATAACCTTCAATCTGAAGGGCAATAGGAGAAAAATATTTATAAATTTCCATAGATGCATCTTCTAACTTCCCTCTTTCTGTATAAATTAAGTGATATTGCTTCATACCATCATTTCCTGCCGGAGTATTAAATACACGCCATTTTGTCACATAAGGTATCTCTCTTGGTTGCTTTAAATACCATTTAGCAACTTCCATTCCTTTATGGTTTGGATACCATGTAGTTACCATTATAACGCCCATAATTCATCATTTTTTTTTTGATATTTTTTTAAATTGGATTAACGGTAAATACATAATTGCTACAATTTTATTTAAGAATATCCATTTTTGTTAAAAATCTTATAATTATCAATAAAGGTACTATGGCAATATTGACAGAAAAACGAGATTGAGTAAATATAACAAAAAGATAAAAAAAAAAATTATTTAATACATAATTTAAACTACTCCCATTTCATTCCTACCATCTTATAGGAATCTGAAACACCGACTAGAGATTCAAATTTTATGAAATACCCTTCAATTTGGGTTGTAAAAGGAAGAAAATATTTATAAAGAGCCATCGATGCTTCTTCTAACTTTCCTCTTTCTGTATAAATTAAATGATATTGCTTCATTCCATCCTTCCCTGCTGCACCATTATATACACGCCATTTTGTAACATGTGGTAGTTCTCGTGGCTGTTTTAAAATCATCTTGGCGACATCCATAGTTCTATGAGGAGGATAATAAGTTGTAATTAATAAAATGCCCATATCTCATCATAACCTTATATTTTTTTTAAAATTGGATTTAAAGTAAGTAAATAACTATTATCCTATTATTTAAGAATATCCATTTTTGTAAAAAATTTTTTACTAAAGGATAAATGTGATAGAGTAATTGTGTTATAATGGAATGAGAGGTTTTCTATAATGGTGAAGAAATCATTTATCGACAATCCAACCGTTTCTCGACAAATTTTTTTTCCTCCGCCATTTAGGGCTTTAACAAAGTTTCCAGACTCATTTATTAAAGAATTGCATTTTAGAGTTTCTAAAAAAATAACTCTAGGTGGGTATTTCTTTTTAATTGATTCAAATTTTCCAACTCTTTTATTATTTCATGGAAATGCAGAATTAGCATTTGATTATGTCAACACTGTTGACTTTTTTTTTGACTGCGGTGTGAATCTAGCTGTTGCTGATTATCGTGGTTATGGCTTTAGCTCAGGTAAACCAATATATAGTAGCTTAATTTCTGATGCTTTACCAATATTTAATGAGCTAAATAAATGGATGATTGAAAATAGGTTAAACAATTCAATATTTATTTTAGGACGTTCAATTGGAAGTGTTTGTGCTTCAGAAATAGGCGCACATAATCCAGATAATTTACAAGGGATAATATTTTCTAGCGGTTTTGCCAGTATGTATAATATGATGACAAGATTGTTTAGAATAAGCGGTCCAGGGATTTCTCCCGAAGGATTAAAAGAATTTTCAAATGATACAAGGATTAGAAAATTTCAAAAACCTGTCTTAATTATTCATGGAACTCAAGATTTTGTTATACCCTCTAATGAAAGCAATCAAATTTATGACATTATTCCAGATGGAGTTGAAAAGAAGTTGATTTTAATTGAAGATGCTGATCATAATAATATATTTCTGTATAGAGACGAGTATTTTACTCCATTAAAAAATTTTATACAGAAACATAAATAACAGTCAAACCTTAGTTTTATTTTAAAAATTGGACTAAAGATCATTTTATTACTAAATCAATTTTTCCTTAATTAGAAATAATAATTGGAATTTTCGTGAAGTGTAATTGTCTGAAAATAATTATAACTTTTGTCCTTATTGTGGGAAGAAAATACCCAAATCTAATAAAGATAAGGTGAATTTTTGTTGTTTCTGTGGTAAGAAATTAAAGAATTTTCATGTAAATTTGATGCATAAAATTCATTGTACAATTTGCCATAATATAATTAATCCAAATATACATGAGATAATTACGTGTTCTTATTGTGGAAGTATGTATCATTCTACATGTGTTTCATCTTGGCTTTTCAAATATAATGCATGTCCTCTATGTCAAAATGTTTTTATTTTTCCAAACAAAACTCTAGCTTTAAAAAAATAATAAGAAATTATTAATCGGAATTAAATTCGTATAGCAAAATTTTTTGATATTTTAAGTCACGTTTATTAAACGGGATCTTTTCCATTCCAGAATAGATATCTGAGGATGACTGTTTTATAAAAATAGCTGAGAATGGGATTGTTAGATTGGAGATATTCAGAAAATCTTCATGAGTATCTGTATCATCATCAAAGTGGATTTTCTTATTATATATCTCTAAAACCAATTTTCATCTCACATCGATTTCTTTTTAATATTCCAGTAAAAATTTGCTCTTTTAAATTGAAAGTCCCGACAAATTTAGTGATAAAATTGAATTAAAATCTTATTCAATTAGGAACTCTTGTTTCAAAATGTCTTTACATTTAGAATTAATTTCTTTTTTAGAATATCCATCCTCAATTGAAAAATTATCAATAGGAAACTTCTCATTATAAATGTTCAGGATTAATACTATCAAATTTGAGATATTATTAAAGCAAACTCTGGAATTTTTATTATCAAATAAGTCTGTTACAAGCTTAGAAAGTAAAGTAAACTTTTTTCTTTGGATAATTTTCTTATTGAATGGAGTTTCTGGTTTTAAAACATTTTCCAAAAAGGTTTCTACTTTCTTCTCAATTATACGTGAATTCAAGCCCATTTTGAAATATTCTCTTTTATGGACTATCTTAATAAAAATATAAAAACAGATTGAATTTTTTAAAAGTCCGAATTTGATTTTGAAAAGAGTTTTTCTCTTTTAGTATACGTTATTTTTAAGAATAACTTTCAATTAGAGTCTCAATTTCAGCTATAAACTCATAGATAAAAATATTTTGATATTCTGGGTGCCTCTGCTTAAACGGTATTTTTTCATTTCCCATGTAAATATATTGATTATTATTTGATTCGTCTATATTTGAAAAAGAAACAAAAGCTTTTGCATAACCTAAAATAATTCTTTGATTTGTCGGTTCATATTCTTCTTGAAGCATTCTATCAACAGCCATAATATTTTTCTCTAAAAAGGAGTTTTTAGACTACCATACTTGTTATTACTCAAATAATAGATTTGATATATTTAAGAAATAAGAAAAACAAAGGTTTTTATATAAAATACGTCAAAATTATACAGATAATTATAATTAAATGGGTGTAAATAAAATAAAAATAATAGATTTACAAATAAAATCTAATTTATAAAATATTTTTTATAAAAATCCGCATTTTCTTGAAGGTGCTTCTTACCACAAATTTTTCCGTGGCCAGGAATGTATATTTCAATATCTTTCTTCATATATTCAATTAATGTGTCACAAAGTCGTTGAGGGTTGCTAGGAACTGGTGCTGGTCCAGTTGCAGTAGCCCAATTAGGATCTGTTTCTTCAAATAACAAATCTCCCATAAATATTATCTTCTCTTTTTCAAAATAGGCAATTATATCTCCAGAGGTATGAGCATCCCCTATGTAAATTATTTGAACTTTATTTTCTGTTCCCTCTATTATAAAGGAATCGTTGATAATGAAATCTGGAGCTCTTAATTTAAAATTAGGATCTAAAATTTCATTATATGTATTAATATCATTGTTCATTTCAAGAATCTTATCTGAATTTGTTTCTTCCTTTAAATCTTCTCTTATCCTTTTTAATTCTTCAGTGGCAATTCCTCTATAACGTTCCATATTATCATCTAAATTCTCTTTATGTACTGACAATGCTTCAGCACTGCTAATTATAGGTATGTTTATAGGAAATTTTCGATTTCCAAATAGATGATCCATATGATAATGACTATTTATCAAAAAAGATGGTTTTTTGTTGGTATATTGCTTAGATGCTTTAATCAAGTCAACAGTTGCATATGGATCCATAAGGGTGTCGAAAAAAACCAGATAATTCCCGAGATCAAAAAAACCTGCATTTGATGATGGTAATTTTTCAGCAGATATCGCAGCATAAATTCCTGAATTAAGCTTATAGAGATCAAAATATATTGATTCAAAATCTAACTTCTTTACATCCATATTAGACTCCTTTTATAACCATATTTTATTATATTTTAATCAGAAATTCGTTCTAATTTAAAACACACTGGTTTACTTCCATCAGAACAAGATGTATATTGAACGCCCTCTTCAGGTCCATGAAAATTGCCATCAAAATAGAGTACAGAAAGATCTTTATAAATATCTCGCCATGCCCAAACACAAAATCCTTCTGGCATTTTACCAATATGATTTACAATAAATTCTTGTCCTTCTTCGAATATTCCGCAAGTAGTGACTTTCTTGCCAGATGTAGTATATAATTCATGACCAAACACGTCAATTGGGTCAAATTTTTTAATTATAGTTATTTTTACTTTTGACAATTCCTCTTCCCAGGATGTCTTGTATTATTCTTCAATTCTTTCAAGTTTAAAACAAACTGGTCGTACTCCATCAGAACAAGCATCATACATTATTCCATCCTCTGCCCAAAACTTAAAATTACCGCCAAACCGTAGAACATGTATACTACGAGCTAAATCAGTCCATGCCCACCCACAAAAACCTTCGGGCATTTCACCATCTTCACTTATCCACTCTTGTCCATCTTCAAAATGACATTTCTCTATTACTTTTCCTGCTGGTGTTTTATATTCATGTCCAAAAACATCTTCTGGACTAAACCTTTTTATTACTGAAATTTTTATTTTTGGCATTTTATTTACTCAATTTGTATATAATTGAATTCTAAATCAAATATTTAAAATAATGAAATTTGATAATAAATAGTTTAAAAGATTGAAGTTCAATGGAAGTTGGAAGATTTACTGAACTATAAATCCAGATTTCTATAAAAAAAATAAAAAAAAATATAATAAATTATTATTTAATCTTTTTTCACAAAAGATATTATAACTATTCCGATCGCCATTATAATACCAACAGAGATCATAGCCCAACCATATGCTGCTTTCCCTATTATATCATAAGTTAACATAACAGTACCCCAAACAAATGGCCCTAAAGCTGAAGAAAACTTTCCACTTAATTTAGAAAAACCGAAAAATTCTCCAAATTTTTCTTTGGGAGCAAGTTCTGTTACCATTATCCTTTGTGCTGTCCATGTACCGCCAAGTGCAGGCCCCGCTACAACACCCATGACTAAAGTAAGAATAAAGGGTAGATTTGCACCGACATCAATTGATTGGGTAGAAAATACTAATACAATTCCTATAATTAATGAAATACCCCACAAACCACCTACGAGGAAAAAGGTGTTTTTAGCGCCATATTTCTCACCAAATTTTCCTACAAAATAAGTAAAACCAACTGCTGACATTGTAGAGATTATTATAAAGAGGATAGCATACAAGTTTGATCCACCTGCAAAAACTAAACCGTCAGTAACTATTGGAGTCATATAAAGAACAATAACATTAGCAATATCCGCTATAAAAAAATATCCAATTATAAAAACGAACATTGATTTATGTTTTCTAATATCTTTAAATGTACTACCTAATTGTTTGAAAGTGCTTTTAATTAATTGACCCATAGGTGGTCGTTTGGTTGTTTTCTGTTTTTCACGAACATAAACAAATGGGATTGCGCAAAGTAAAAATAGATACATAGGTAAAGCAAAAGGAACCCAACCTCCTGCAAATCCATAGGCTATTGGTGGATCTCCTGGGTTTACTGGTGGACTCGATACTAAATCACCTATAATAAAAATAAATGGAATCATAATAACTAGTGCAAGAATAGTTCCTAAATAACCCCAAGCCACACCAAATCCAGCAACTTTTCCGATATCTTCCCTCTTAGCTATAAACGGAAGCATAGCATCATAAAAAGTCAGACTAAATTGATATGCAACATTAGCTATAACGAATAATATCAATACTGTTGTAATATCATGGAAAAATCCAAGTAAACTCGCAAAAAGCAAGATAATACCTGTCAGACTTATAACAAATGGTTTACGCTTTCCTACATTATCACTTAAAGCTCCCAAAATTGGAACACAAATAGCCACTCCTAACTGCATTAAAGTACTAACCGTGCCATAAAGAAAACTAGCACTACCATAGGACATTCCATGTTCCAGCTGAGCAATAACTAGCACATATTTATTAATGATTAGACTTACAATGACCATCGAATAAATTGTGTTTGCGAGGTCATACATTGCCCAAAAGAATACATTTCTCCTTGAAGTTTCAGTAGCATATTCTACTTCTGTAGACCCTAGAATTTCAGAAGGTTGTTCGACTTCATTTTCTTCTTTTGACATAATTTTCACTTTATATTAGATTGAATTTATGAATATAAGTGAAATTTCATTTTATTAAAAGTTTTATG
>JBHLNL010000127.1:0-10186 GCA_048941605.1 Promethearchaeota archaeon
CTTGGAATTAGCATTCAATACTATTATTAATCATTGAAAAACATAATTTAATCGGTGTGATAAAATGCCTTATGAAATTATTGTGGACTTATCTCATAAAGAACAAGTAGAAGAATTTCCAGAATTCTCACTTGGTGAAGATGATTTTGAAGTAAGTTACATTGATAAAAATGAGGGACCAATCGAATTTGATATGCTTGAAGATTTCGATATTCTATTTATTGGAAATATTCAACATACAATGGATGGTAAAACAGATAAATTCTCACAAGAAGAATTAAAAGCAATTAAAAAATTTATAGGCGAAGGAGGAGGGTTACTATTAACAAGTGGAGATGGGGGTGATAGAGATATACCCATGAAAAATGGATCTATTAGAGTATTGTATAAAATGACTGGTGTTCGAAGATTTTGGAATGGAATTATTCAAGAAGCACCATCTAATTATCTTATAAAAAAACGGAATATATTAATTACTGAATTATTTAATCATCCTATAACAGAAGGTATCACTGAATTGGTTCTACCTAATTGCACTTTTTTTACTCTAACAGAAGAAGAAGTGGAAGATATAATAGTAACTTCTGAAAAAGCTGAATTTAAATATTACATGGATGATGAGATTGGTGCTCTTGGGCCAGTACCTATATGTGTTGTTTCTGAATTCTTTAATGGCAGATGTGTTACTATTGGTTCATCAAACTGGCTTTTAGAAGATGATTTTGGATTGGATGCTGGCGATAATCTTAAATTTCTGTCAAATATAATAGAATGGCTCTCTTTTGAGATTTAATTAATTAAAATCAATTTTATCTAAAATGGTTTTTAGAATTCTTCGTCCAGATTCAGTAGAAGTTTGGACGAATCAGGAGATTTTAAAACGATTCCCAAAATATAGAGGAATTATAGATGGAACTCAAATTGCTAGATATTTAATCGCTAGATCTATTGATTGTGAATATGATTCAAATGATTCGATAGAGAATCTGGAGATAATCCTGAAAGCAAAATCAGAGGAATTTAATAGTTTAATGAACGCAGATATTGAAGATATTAAACATCGCGCTACAGCACCTCAGTCTTATATCCATTTAGCAGAAACTCTCGCAAATAAATATCTGGAAAAATGCATTTTTTGCGAACGACGGTGTGAAATCAATAGAATTAATGGAGATAAGGGTTTCTGTTTGATATCAAAGGATTCTTATGTCTCATCTGCTTTCCTTCACATGGGTGAAGAACCTGTATTAATTCCATCAGGAACAATATTCTTTCAAAGCTGCAATTTTAGCTGTGTTTTTTGTCAAAATTATGATATATCTCAAGCATGGAAGAATAAGAAAAATATTGAAGATATTGCTCAAAAAGTAAATACAAAACAATTAGCTAGCATAGCTGAAAAGCTAGTTGATAAAGGAGCAATTAATATTAATTATGTTGGAGGCGACCCAATTCCAAATATTCATACAATAGTTGGCAGTTTAATTTATCAAAATTCTAATATTTGTCAATTATGGAATTCTAATTTCTTTTTAACAGACAAATCGTTATCCTTGATTATTGATTTTATGGATTTTTGGTTGCCAGATTTTAAGTATGGGAATAATGAATGCGCAAAGAAATATTCTGGTATTGATAATTACTTTGATATAGTTGCAAGGAATCATAAAAGAATCCATGATGAAGGAAGTGGAGAAATCTGTATTCGGCATTTAGTTATGCCAAATCATGTTGAATGTTGTTCTAAACCAATATTGGATTATGTTGCTAAAGAACTCCCCAAAGCTGTGATGAACATTATGGGCCAATATAGACCTCAATATAAGGCATTTAATTATGAAGAAATCAATCGTAGACCTACATCACAAGAAATGGAAGAAGTTAGAGATTATGCAAATAAATTGGGAATTCTATGGAAACCAGTTTCTTAATTTATATAAGCTGATATGTTTTTGTAGTTAAATTCTTTTTCTGATAAAAGCCAAATTTTTCATAAAGCTTTAAAGCTCTTTCATTTTTGGCATCTACCGGTAGATTTATTTTTTGACATCCTTTATCTCGAAGAAATTCAACTCTAGAAGCAAATAATGCACTTCCAATTCCACGATGTTGATAACTAGGAAGAACGCCTAAGGGATTTATCGTCCCAATGAGCTCTTGATTGGGATTAAAATAACTATTACAAAATCCAACAACTTTATTGGCATCAAAAGCGACGGCATATTCCATAATATGATTTTTCTTTAAAGCTTCATGTTGTTTCTTCCATTTTCTTGGTCTTAACTCCGCCCAAAGAAAAGAATCTTTAAAGGCTTCATTTAATACTGAGACAATGCTATCAAAATCCTCAAATTCTTCTGTACTATGAATAACAATTCCTTTTGGTGCTTCTGGTGGGTTAAATAAATCAAAATCATCTAGAATCAAACTAAAGAAATAGTGTATTGGTTTAAATCCTAATTTCTCCAATGTATCATCAAAAGAGGCTGATAATTCTCCAGTAGTTTGAATATAAAGTTCTGGTATATTGTTTTTTTTTCCAAGATTCAAGATTTCATTAATTAATTCTCCTGGAAGCTCTGAATTAAGATATTCAGGTTCTATACCATATAATGCAAACCATTCATTCTTGAAAAATGGAAGTTGTATTATACTAGCGAAACCAAGAATATCATCCTGCTTTTTTCCAAAAATCAGAGAATTTTGCTGTAAATTAGGATTACTACCCAAAATTGCTGAAGCATATTCTTCAGTGATTACCACTGCTGCTGGATCTAGATGTTTAGACAATTTATTGTATAATTTTAATATGGTAGAAAATTCAATTGTATCATCATAATTTCTAACATTAAAAAATTTCGCAGTCATGAATATATTAAATTATACAGAACTATTTAATCATTATTATCCTCAAATTCAATACACTAATTCAAGTAATTAATGATTTGTGAGCCAGTATCGTAAGGGATTGAATATTTTAGAAAAATCTATAAGTAATCAAATATTGTAGAACTTAATTTTATACAACTCTACTTTTAAAAATTAATATAACTGAGTTGAAATGTCTCTTAAATTAGAAGATGTTAAAGGATTAGGGAAAAAAATTGATACTTTAAAAGAAGCAGGTATTGATTCAGTTGAAAAACTTGCAAACTCAAAAATAGGAGATTTGATTGATTTAAAAGGAATTGGTAAAGCCACAGCAGAAAAAATGGTTGAAAGTGCAAAAGAATTATTAAAAGGTCCTAAAGATGATTCTGTGGGAGTAATAGATGAAAAAAAAATAGAAGAAGAGATCAAAAAATTAGAAGAGAAGAAAGCCAAATTAAAAGGCAAAAAAGTTGAAGAAGGAGATTTCGTATTAATAAATATAACTGCACGTACTCAAAAAGGAACAATTTTTAGAGTATCCTCTGAAGGAGATGCTAAAAAAGCAGGGATTTATGATGAGAAAAAGGCGAAGCAAGGATATTATACCCCTGAATTTGTCATAGTTGGAAAACCAGGTTTTTTAAATGAAGGCCTTACTGAGGTCATTAAAGAAATGAACTTTTTTGAAAAAAAATCAGTAAGAATCCCACCTACAAAAGCTTATGGAAAAAGAGATCCCCAAAAAATTGAGAGAATTGGTATAGCTAAGTTTAGAAGGTTAAATGAGGGCAAAAATCCTGAAATTGGGAAAGAATTTGTTAAACAGTCTCAAGGACAAGTACAAAGAGGCACCATAACTAATGTCGTACAGGGAAGAGTTATTGTGGATTATAATCATCCTTTAGCAGGCCAAAGTGTAGATTATAATTTAGAAATTATTGATAAAATCGAAGATTTCAATGAAAAAATTGAATATTTTATGATTAATAAAGGAATTCCCTCAGAGAATGTTTCTGATTTTCAAGTTAGTTATATCCCTAAAACTAAAACTCTTGAAATTACCATCCCGAAAATGTTTCTGTTTCAAAATTTAACATATATTAAGTTTGGTTTAGCAATGGATCTCCAAACTCATCTGTCTGATGAAATTGATGATGTTAAATTTATTGAATTATTTGAAAAAATACCATTACCAGAGACGCCATCTGAAGCTGTCATGGACAAGATTGAAGAATTTAATAAAGAAAAACAAGAAAAGAACGAAATTAAAGAATAAAAGCAATTTTTTATATAGACTTTATTTAACTTCGATTTTACTAACTAATTCTTGCTTTTTCTTTTCCTTTTGTTTTTTATACTCAGATTTTTTTTTATAATATTTAACTCTTTTTTTCTGAAATTCTATTCTTCTTTTCAAGGACTTTCCTTTCTTTTTCAAATATTCCTTTTTAGCTTTTTTGTATTCTTTTTTAGATTCTTTATATTCTTTCTTCGATTTTTTGTATTTTTTATATTTTTTCCTTATTTCATGTCGAAGATCTTTACTGATTTCTCCTATTCCCAATTCATCCAAAGTTTGTTCAAAACTTTCAAATGACTCAAATCTAATTACAATAATTCCTAATTCTCTTGCTGGGACCAAATTTCTAATTTTATCGTCAATAAAAACACAATTTTTAGGTTTTGTATCTAATTTTTTTAATACATATTTGTATTTTTCCATATCAGGTTTAATTAGACCAATTTCATTCGAAAGAAACACATGATCAAATGTATTATAAAAACCTTTTAATAAATTTGATTTGGCATGAATATCGTGAGTATTTGACATTAAACTTACCGTATAACCTGCTTGATGCAGACGTTCAATTATTTCTGCCATTTCTGAAGAGAATTCAGTCACTTGAGAATATAGATCAAACCATAATTCTTCATAATATGCTGCATTTACCTTTTTTGGAGGTAATATACCATCAATTTTTTGAATAGGATAATAATGTTTTTCAAAAATTTTTTCTAAAAATTCTTGAGAAGAGATTCTTCCAGAGCTTAAACTTCTTCTAAGTTTCCTAATATAAGTATTATCCTCACGTGGAATTGAGATATTTAAATCTGCTTCGATTATATCGAATAAATTCTTTAATACAAAAGTTTTTTCAATCAGTACTCCCCCAAAATCAAAAATAAAGTGCTTTATCTTGTATAGTTTAACCTTTTGTTTTTGTCCATATATCTTGGATTTTTCTAGTTGATTTTGCGTACTCATTTCTATTAAAATTATCTTAAGTTAATTGAATGAAATTAGGATTTTTCTTTATTTTTCTATATTTATTTATTATTAAATCACATATACGTTCAACGGGAGAAATACTACATTTCCAGTTTGTGAACTCTGGAAATGAGCCAGGATCAACAATATATAAATTATTACTAGACTCTTCCCTAACGATATCTAAATGTCCAAATAGAAGATCACCAGCAAAAAAATTTTTCCATCTATTAATTAGCTCTCCTACATCATCTGGAGTTTTTATTTTTTTCATATCTACATGTTCATCTGCCAATGGAGGTTTAATCAAAGTACATATCTCATTGTCAATAAAATATACATTGTAATGGATTCCTTTTATATACTTTTCCAAATATAATATCGCATTGATTTCTAGATTAAAATCTTTACTTGATTTAATTATTTTTACTCCTTTACTTCCTGAGCCCATAATGGGTTTTAAAATCAGAGGATAATCTTTTATATCAAATTGAGTTTTAAATGTTTCAGGTGTACCTAAATAAATATCTGGAGTTAATAATCCAATTCTTCTCATTAAAAAATGCGATTGTATTCGGTTTTTTTGCATGAAAGAGATTTGGGGATTTGGAATAACTATTTTATTATTTGCTTCAAGGAAATAGCCAGCATATAGAAAGAAAAGACTCTTTGATTTCAATATATAAAAGTCATGATTTAAAAGAGTTTCATTTATGACTAAATTCTCTAAAGTATAAATTGTAACTTCAAATCCTTTATTCTCTAAACAGGTTTTTAATTTACCTGTCATCATTGTTTTTCTTTTTGATAATATCCCGATATTCATCTTCTTCAGAAGGGTTAATTTTTTGCTTGTTTTAATAAAAAGTCTACAACTATTTTTGGACCATTTTTAATATAATTAAAATTTGGAGTACAATTTATATCAGTTAAAAAAAATTGATCTTTTGACTTAAGGAAATCTAATGATGTTAATTTTAAATCCATAACTTCCATTGCTTTATGGCAATATTCTTTTAATTCAGGAATCTCTTCTATTTTTCTTCTTGAATCCATCTTATTAGGATTGACTAATATGGGTAATTGCTTATAAAAGTAAACCTCCTCTCCAATACCATATATTTTATATTCCCATTTACTCTTAATAAATTTTTGATAATAAAGATATTTATACCTGGGATCAATTTTATCGACTTCATTTAAAGCTCTTTCATCAGCAACCATAAGTTGCCCATTTACTTTATTGACAATAGGTTTAAATTTATAATTTTTCTGATCTATTATATTTTTTATAATATAATCCCTAAAGGGGGGATTACTCCCTTTAGGGTTTAAAGAAAAATCAGGAATCGGAATTCCTGCCTTTTTTAGATACACACTGTTTAAAAACCTATTAATCGCTAACCAAGAACCTTTATAAGAGTTTATAATAGGAATAGAAGTCTGTTCTTCAATTAACTTTGCAAATGCTAAGACCAAATCACCTTTAGCTTTAAGAAAGAAAATATCTTCATTAAAATTTAAATTTGAGCGATTTAAAAGAAATGATTCTTCAATATATATTCTTACATCCGCTCTAGATCTTAAATGTTCTAAGAACTCAGTAACTTTGAACTTTAAATGATATTTATCAATTATTAAACCGACTTTTTTCACTTGATTTACCTTTACAGTCTTTTTTAAAAAAAGGGTTTTTCACTTTAATATTTTATAAGAGAAATAAATAATTTAAATACAATTAAAAATCAGTGTTAAATTATTCTGCGTGATGCCCAAATATAACTCATAAAAATATGTTAAAATGTAATTATTTTTCATAATTAAAACATCTTAAAACAGTTTACAAGCAATACATTTATATAAGATTATTTATTCATATTGTATCAAAATAAATAGGGTTTTATGGATGTCGAATAAGCTTAGTAGAATTTACATAGGCTCTATTTGTAACCGAGATCTCGAAATTTTTGAAAAGATCAAAAAGTTCTGTAGCAAAAACTATAATGTCTCAATAATAAACCTATTAAAAAAGGATTCCAATACATTTAATGCTAAGCATTTCACAAAACAAATTAAAAAATACCCTATATCCTTTATAATTGTTAAATTAAATTCTGCAGAATCAAATCAAGAAATCTACAAGACTATACGTGAGATTGCTCCAACTATTCCTTTATTAAATAGCGCTAGAGCAGTTAAAATATGTGAAAGCAGAACTAATACTTTTAAATTCATTGAACAAAGAGCAAGGAAATTAAATATACCAAAAACCTTTTACTCAATGAAAGAAGCTTATAAAGCTTGTTCTAATGGTACTAATGTAATTATTAAATTAGATACTCATAACATCCCAAATTTACCTAAGAATGATAGAATTATCGGAATAGCTAAAGATGTTTCAGAATTCAAGAAATTAGTTGAAAATCATAGGGAACAAGATTTATTCTTCCAAACTTACTTAGGAAGTTTTGATATCATTTATAAGATATATGTAATTGATCGTTGGGCGGTATCGATTACATCTCATAATAGATTAAGAGAAAATGAAAATTTAACTCCATTAGAATTGATTCATATTCGTATCCCTAATGACAAACAGTTGAAACGAAGAATTCTAAGACTTGGGAGAAAATTAAGCATGCCTATTTTTGGTGTAGATTATATAGTTACTAAGGAAGGAATCCCCTACATTATTGATGTTAATGATTTTCCAAGTTTTAGAAGTATACCCGAAGCAGTGAGCTTATTATCAGATTATATATATAACATGGTTGCTCTACAACATCAACTATTTAAACCTACTGCTAGAGTTGGCGGTTAAAGAAGAAAAGAATTATTTTAGCGTTCTCTATTTTTCTCTAAGAATTCTATTAATCTTTTCTTAGCAATATAATCTGCTAATTGTTCTGGTGGATGTTTAGCAAAAAAGGAACATGCTGATTGTAAAATACCTCCAATTTTTCGATCTTTTGCTATTTTACTTATTCTAATGCAATCTACTATTATTCCTGCTGAGTTGTTACCATCCTCAACAAACATAGTAATATCAACTCTAACAGGAGCACCTCCAAACACTCGACCTTCAAGTCTCATATACGCTTCTTTTTGATTTCTGAGAAATGGAATATAATCTACGGCTGAAATTTGACAATCAATAGTATCTTTATTTTGAAGATTAGCAATTACTGATTCGGTTTTTGATTGTCGTTTTCCGGCTTCATATCTTAATGAACCATCTGGCATTGGTGTTAATAAATTGCAAAAATCACTAGAACCACCCCAATCTAGTTGAATTGTTTTATCTAATATAGCTCCCCTCATTGGAAAAAGATTAGCTAAGGCTCTATGGATGATGGTGGCTCCAATTTGAGATTTTACATCGTCTCCTATTAAAGAAAGCTCTAAATCCTCTGCTTTTCTAACAATTTCTGGATCTTTAACAACAAGTGAAGGCATTCCGTTTACAACACAAGACCCGGCTTCAAGGGCTTTCATAGCATAATATTTAACAGCTTTATGTGAGCCGGTTGGAAGTAGAATTATTGTAACATCAACATTGTAATTTTTCAGTTCTTGGACAATATCTGCTGGTTCTTGATTTTTATCAATTGGAATAATATTTTTAATATTGCTATCTAATCCATCCATTATAGGACCTTTAATTACTGGGGCATTTAGAAAATCAGGTTCATATAGCTTCATATCACAATTTGGTTCAACAAAAATTGCTTTGCTTAAATCTTTACCTACTTTGTTAGAATTTACATCAATTCCGAGGACGAAATTTATATCATTAATACTATATTGGGTAATTTCTGGTAGTATTCCGATAATTTTTTCTGGATTTTTTTTGTAGTTTTGTACACCTTGAACAGTAGCTGAAGCTACGTCACCAACGCCTACAATGGCACAATTAATTTTATTCGCCATGATATTTTGTATAATAAAATGATTATATTTAAATCATTTTAAAATATCATAAAGATTTAATAGCTTTTTATACCAAATTTCCAATCTTTTATCATAAATAAAGAGAGGAGAAAAAAATTATATAATAAAATAACAATAGTTTAAATTGATCAATAGATCCTTGGTGTTATCAATTTCAAAAAAAGAATTTTTGTTTTTATTTTTTGTATTTTTAAGTTTTTCAGCAGTATTCCTTCAAAGTTATGCAATAACTACTATTTCTGCATCGAATTCCAAGCAGGAATCATTAAGAATATCTCAACAAGATACACTCATAATTGGTACAAGGATGGGACCACCCACTATCGATCCTCATGATGCTTATGATCCTTATTCATTTAATTATATTGAGCAAATATGTGAAGGCCTTTATGCGTGCAATTTCTCAGATCCATCAAATAAAATAGTTCCTAGGTTAGCTTTAGATTTTCCTATATGGGCTCCTGATAAATTAAGTTGTACAATTCCGCTTAGACAAAATATTAATTTTCAAGATGGAGCTCCTTTTAATGCTACTGCTGTTCATTGGAACTTTGAAAGATTAAATTATTTTTTAAATGTCACAGGTAATTTACCAAGTCATATACATAAAGCACAAGCTACTCCTGAATATTTTTGGCCAGATGGTAGTCCTATAATAAATAGAACTGAAGTAATTGGGCTTTATACAATCCAATTTATATTAAATAAACCTTTTACAGCCTTGGAAGGTATATTATCTTTTGTTGGCTCATTTATCTTATCCCCAAAATCAACGCCTAACACAGATTATATTACATTACCAGATGGAAAAATAGTTGGTACTGGACCTTTTATTTGTGATAATTTCTCATCAAATACAGAAATTATATTTCATGCTTATGAAAATTATTGGCGTTCTAATTCAAACATTAGTACAGTAATTTATTCAATATATAATAATGAAATTGAAAGATGTCAAGCGTTATTAGATGGTGATATTGATTTCTTAATGAATCCTCATGAATCATTTATAGATGCTTTTAATGATTCAGAAGATATTACGTTATTAGAACCCGAAACTCGAAGTTGGGTGATATATTATATAGGAATGAATAA
>JBHLNL010000015.1:0-42213 GCA_048941605.1 Promethearchaeota archaeon
TTTCTGTTAAATTCAATAGATTTCCTAAGTCTTAAAGCTTCATCAGTTTTTTTGAAATCTCTTAGTCCTGCGGGCATATTAAAATAAGTATCCTCATGAATTAGTGAGATTTTATATATCCCATTATTTTCCTTAAACTTCTTTAAAATCAGCTCTGGATCTGATATTCTGACTTTAATTTCTACTTCAATCATAATACTTTTTTCTTCTTAATAACAATTATAATTTATTATTTTTTATTAGTATTAATAGATTGAAACCGAGTTGTCTTATCAATTTCGCAACTATTGAAAGAATCTAAAAAACTTGCAGAAGAATATGGTTATCTTCCCTATATGGTAGAAAGATATATCCAATTCCTCGGATTGGATGAAACATTAAAACTTTTAAAAGCAAATGAAAAACCATTAATACCTTCAATTCGAGTCAATACTCTTAAAACATCAATATTAAATTTAAAGAATAGGTTAGAACAAAAGGGCTTTGAGTTAGATCCTATTGAATTGATTCCTTATGGCTTTAATGTTATAAAAGAAACTTATAATTTGGGGTCTTCACATGAATTTCTGCAAGGTTATTATTATATTCAAAATGTTGCTTCAATGCTTTCTTCAATCATACTTGATCCCAAACCAAATGATACTGTAATTGACATGTGTGCTGCTCCTGGAAGTAAAGCTACACACCTAGCTCAAATGATGGAAAATAAAGGAAAATTGATTTTAATAGATAGGAATAAACATAGAATCCCTGCTTTAGAAATTAATTTACGTAGAATGGGAATTGTAAATTCAATTATTATCAATATGGATGCCAAATATTTATCAAAATTAAAAATAAAAGCTGATAGAATTTTATTAGACGCACCATGTACAGGAGAAGGATTGATAAGACAAGATCCTTTAAGAAAGAAAAGTAGAAAACTTAAAGATCTTGAAAAGATGGCTTCAATTCAAAGAAATTTATTAAAAGCAGGTTTAACTGCATTAAAAGCAGGAGGAATGTTATTGTATTGTACATGTTCAATCGCTCCCGAAGAAAATGAGTTTGTTATTGATAATGTTTTGGATGAGTTAAGGAATTTTTCTATCATTAAGCTTTCTAATAATTATGGTGTGAATGGGTTAACAGAAGTATTTGGAATTAACCTAAATGAGAATCTGAAATTTTCTCAAAGGTTATATCCTCATATTCATGATACAATAGGATTTTATTTTTGTTTGATAAAGAATTAGGTATTAAGTTTTTTGTTATTGATTTTCTCTTAGATAAACACCTTTATCACTTAAATTAACAGCAATAATACTATTTAATTTAAGAGTATCAATTATACTACAATCAACCTTAGATTGAGCTATTGCCAGAATTTCATTAGTGTTATTAAAAATTAATAAAAAATCCCCTTTTCGGAGATTAGAGGAAAGTTCATTCACCATACTTTTCAAAATGTTATTCCCATATAGAACCGATTTTTCTCCGCCATCGTTAACTTGAATATATTTAAAACCAGAAAAAATTCCTTCTCTATATAAAAATTCTGCGCCTTCTAAACTTAAATAAAATTTTCCTTTCTTTATGAATCCAAAATAAAGACCTATCGAAGATATTTTACTATTTAAATCAATTAAATTAATCTTTTTAAGTAAATGATTAGAAACCAGATAAATTTTAGGATAAACTTTTCTTGAATTTAAATCTTTCAGTGAAATATATAAAAAATTCTTCGATTTTCTTATGAATTCAACCAAATTGGGAGATATATTCGAGAAAGATTGAAAAATGATTTTTTTCTCAATTTCGTTAATTTGCCTAAATTTTGAAGATTCACTTACACTCATTTAAAATAGAAAGAATTAAGAAGATTTATAATTATTAATCAATAAAGGTATTAAAAAATAGTGTTATCTAAAAATGGGCATACGAAAGATAGAAGATGAGATTGATCTAAAAGAAGCGATGAAAAAAAAGGCAGCAGAGCTAAAAATAAAAGATATGGAAGCAAAAGCATCCATTGAGAAATTTACTAAAGAACAACTCAGAGATTTAGCAAAAAAACATGGAGTATTATTAGCATTAACACCAGAGTTAAGGCAGGAAGTAAAAGAATTACAGAAAAAATATAATATTCCTTCTTCAAAAATAATTACTGAACAAATAACAGAACATGACGTCCTGAGAAAATTCTCCAAAATTGATTATCAAAAATTAGGAATGTTAGCATATCAGAGAGTGTTAATGAGTAAGGAAGAAACTGGTGGAATAATTCCATTATCAGAAGTATTTGAACTAGTAAATACAGGAATCTTAAAAGGAAATTTGGAAGTGAAAGATGTTGAGAAAGCTTTGAAACTTATGAAAAAAACAAGAGTTATAGAGGATCTAATTCAATTAGATTCAGGAGTTATCATGGTTCGGTTTTTTCCAATTCAGTATACAGATGACGAGTCTAAGGTTGTAGAACTAGCTAAAGAAAAAGGAGTTCTTACTTTAGAGGATGTTTGTGCAGATTTAGCATGGTCACAGGATCGTGCTATTCGAGCTTTGGAATCACTTGAAAGGACAGGGATTGCGAAATTTAGGGAAAACATCCTGACTGGAAAACAATGGTATTTTCCATCATTATAAAAAAAGAGAATTATTCCAATTTAATTTTAAATGCCTTTTGTCCATTTTCTAGTTTAAAGATCTTAGCCTTCCGATTTTTCACCATAATCCGAAAAATTTCTTCGAGATCTTCTAATGGGAGGGAGCTAAAATCTTCTTGCTTTGCTTCTCTTAATTCATATATCATAACAGGTTCAATTTTCCCATTTTCATAACACCATTTATAAATTTCCTCTGACCACGCTTCAAGAGTTTTCCAGTACACTCTTAATCTTTTTTTCTCTTTTGAAAGCCATTTTGCTTGATTTTGACTAATTAATTCTTCTGCAATTTCTTTTATATACTGTTCTCTTTTGGTGAAATTTGAAAATGGTTTTTGGGAATTCAATCCTCGAATATAAATTATATGTAAAACAGCAAACCTAGCATAATCAAATAGAACTTTTGCCCATTCTATTTTCCAAGAAACATAGTCATTTTTATTTTGTTTTTTATCTGGCATAGTATACATAAATTTCTTGCGTTCTTCTTCAAGCCATGGATAAGCTTTAACCAAATTTTCATAAGCACTCAATTTTTTTTCGATTAAGCCCTTTTCTCCAATGATTTCTTCTTCAAGTGTCTGCAATTCTACTTCTATTTGATCAGCATGTTGGCGATACAATTTTTGGTCTATTTCGCCTAATTTAGAAGATAAAATATCTTCAAGTTTATCAAATTGATCTTCTATATAATCTAACTCAGTGGATTTAATTTCTTCTTGTTTGATAATTTGTTTTTGAGTAGCTTCCACTTCTAATTCTTCTTTTTCCTTTTTTAATGCTCTTAATCTTGAAAGTTCTTTTCTTAATTCTTCTAACTCTTTTCCTGCTTTTTCTTTTATCTCATTTGGAATTTCACTAGATTTTTCTCGCTGTCTTTCCATATTAACCCTCAAATTTTTTAAATTTCACCAAACTCTTCAGCCCAATCATTATATTGCTTTAATAACACCTTTGTAGTCATTGGTTTGACTTTTTTAAGAGTTTTTTTGAAGTCTTTTAGATTAATATCTCTAACTTTAACCTCTTTACTAGAATCCTCTAATAAGCCTCCCATATCTAGTTCACGTACAGGTAACATTATTACTTCTCGACATATATTTGCAATATCTCTACCTGAATAACCTTCAGTTCTTACAGCCAATTCTATAAAATCTTCTTCCGTTAGCGATGAATTTACTCCTTCTGTATGGATTTTAAAAATTCCTGCTCGTGCCTTTAAGTCTGGAAGTGGTACATGAACTCTTTTTTCGAATCTACTTAACATAGCATTATCAATATCCCATGGACGATTAGTTGCTCCTAATACCAACAAGGGTTTGTCATGAGTTGATTTTAATCCTTGTATTTCACTTAAAAGTTGTGTTTTAACTCTTCTCTCACCGCCACTTTCAGAACCTTCTCCTCGTTTTGTAGCAACTGAATCTATCTCATCCATAAATATTAAACTGGGTGCTTTTAATCGGGCAATTTTAAATAACGAACTAATTAATTTCTCACTTTCACCTAACCATTTACTCAGTAGGTCGGCAGAAGACGCACTAAAAAACGTAGCTTTACATTCAGTAGCTGCTGCTTTAGCTAATAATGTCTTGCCACATCCAGGAGGTCCAAATAAAAGAATACCTGACCAAGGTTTCCTTGCACCTTTGAATAATTCAGGTTTTGCTATTGGCAATACAATCGCTTCTCTTAAAGCCTGTTTAACATGTTGCAATCCAGCAATATCCTCCCATTTCACATTAGGTGATTCTGTAACAATTGTTCCTGAGATCATATCAATAAGCTCCTGCTCTTCTGATGATACCACCCCAATCTCAGAATCTGCAGCACCAGTGTCTTTTGTTTCACTTGGTCTTATTTTTCTAGGTCTTACTCCACTTAATTGAGATTTTAGAATTTTTGCTCTTTCAACGTATTCCTCTATATTTCTCTGGCATAACATTCTCATTTGAGGATTTTTGTTGTATTTCATAAATTGCATTAGAATTTCTGAAGCGCGATAATATTTATTCATCGCTTGTCGGAATTTTCCTTGATTATCTAAAGCAACCGCTTCTTTTGCTGTTTGCACAGCATATTGATAGAGTTTTGAATCTACAGATGACATATTAAATATATCAAAACAATTTTTCTATTTATAGCTAATCTAATTTAGCATAAATATATTTAATAATTTTCTCTGTATATATCAAATTTACTGTTCAGATAAGGAGAATAATTATTGGTCTCCAAAAAATTATATATATATCGTAGCTATTTATATATTATAAAAACACTAATAATTTTTGATGATTATGGGTTTTCTAAAAGATATTTCAAAATGGCTATCATCCGGTAAGCGAGGAAAAGATACCGTTCGCCATGCTACAGTGAAATTGAAGGTTTTTAACAAAAGGCTGATGAGACAGACAAAAAAAATGGAAATATCCGCAAAACAAGCTAGAGATAAGGCTGTTAATCTTAGAAAGCAAGGTGATTTGCAAGGTTCTGAATTTCATGCGCGAAATTATATTCAAACAAAAAAACAAGCACGTGCAATTGATCTCTTTAGAACTAATCTTGAAGGAATGGTATTTAAATTAGAACAAGCTCACGCTGTAAAAGATGTCGCTGAAATAATGAAAGGAATTGCAGCAAGCTTGGGTGCATTGAAGAATCAGTTATCTATACCTCAACTTACGGAATTGATGACTACTATTGGAGTAGATATGGAAGATTTTGCTGTTACCGAAGAAATAACAACTGATGGAATAAGCGATATAATGGTTGATACTGCTGTTACTGATTCTGATATCAAGGAAGTTTTAGGAGAAATTGATGCTGAAATTCAAGTGGAAATGGGAGTTGCATTACCCAGCGCTGGTTCTGATGAAAAAATAGCAGAGCTAGAGAAAGAATTAAACCGTCTTAAATCAGATGAGTAATTGAGTAGTTTAATTGATTCTAAATTAACCTTTTTTGAGACTTTAATATCTCCTTTTTTCGATTTTAATCTTAATTCGTAGAAAAATTGGATTTTTGAGTAAATTTAAAAAGATAATAAATCATTATTAAACTACTTCAATTTGGATTGTAAGTTAAATGGTGGAGTTTTCTTTTAAGGTAATTATTGTAGGGCCTCCTGCGGTAGGTAAAACAAGTCTTCTAAACAGATTTGTGCATAACGAGTTTAAAATGAGATATTCTCTTACTATAGGTGTTGATTTTTTAACTAAGAATGTGGAATATGAATCATCTAAAATTGCAAAACTTCAAATTTGGGATATAGGAGGTCAAGAAAGATTTAAATTTCTACATCGGAGTTTTTATGAGGGGGCATTTGGTGCTTTGGTTGTATTTGATCTTTCAAGACAACAAACATTTTCAGGTATGAAAACTTGGATCTCAGAAATGAAAAGTATTATAAATGATGACATACCTAAAATAATAATTGGGAATAAAGCCGATTTAATACCCGAAATTGGTCAGATTATAGATAAAAGTGAGATAAAAGTATATTCAGAAAAAGAAGGTTGCTATTACATCGAAACATCGGCTAAAACCGGTGAAAATGTTGAAAATGCGTTTCTCGAACTTACTAATCATATGGTTAGGAAAATGGTAAAAATTATGAACAACAAAGAAAATTCATAATAACTAATGCTCATTAATAATAAATTCTTTCTGTTATAACTTTTCCTTTATTTGAAAACTTTATTCCTTCCATTTCTAGCAATACTCTTTTCATATTAGTACCACCTTGATATCCTCCAAGATCACCATCTGTTTTTATTGCTCTATGACAAGGAATTATGATCGGGAATGGGTTCTTAGCAAGTGCATTTCCAACTACTCTAGCTCCATTGTGTATCCCTATTTTATCCGCAATTCGTTTATAGGTACTAATCCAACCTCTTGGTATCCTAGATTCGGTGAATAATATTTTTCTTTGAAGTTCGGTACATCTATCGAAATTGAGTAAATCTAAATTAAATTCTACAATTTCTCCTTTTAAAAATTGTTGGATTTTCTCACCGAGCATTTCTATTAATGAAGATGATTCACGTTTAATGTTTTTGAAGGTTTCCTGTACTTTAGCTTCTGATGTGATTTTTGAGTCACTTAAAGAGATTCGAAGTATTTGTAGATTAGAATCAGTTCCCTTCCATACAATTGTAAAAGAATTGAAACGTGAAGGAAAAGTAGTGTAAAATTGGAATTCTATATTATGTCACCATGAATCTTATTTTATTATACGAAATTATTAAAAGACATATATCTATTTTAAATTTATTCCATTTATCAAAATTTTGTATTTAATAAGTGATAATTTTGAATTTTCCTGAATTGATTACGATTGGAAGTAATACACTGGATATTATAATAAGCATAGATGATATACTCCGGTTTGAATTATTCGATAAAGATATCATAAAAAAGTATACTGCTATTGAATATTCTCGTAAATTGAATGTTAAAGATGTTAGATTTGTACCTGGAGGATCAGGTGCTAATATTGCGGCAAATTGTTCTATGCTAGGATTAAACTGTGCATATATTGGAGTAATGGGAAATGATTTTTCAGCAGAAATTTGCCTAAGTGACTTGAAGAAACGTGGTGTAGATCTCTCTCAGGTAATCCAGACTGATAAAGATACTACAGCACTATCTATCATATTAAAAACACCATGGGGAAAAGATCGGAGTATTCTTGCTTATAAAGGTGCAAATAATCTATTGAAACCTTCGGATATTAAAGAAGAATTATTCAATAATGTTAAAGGATTTGCTTGGACATCTTTAACTACTGATGGTGCGTGTAAAGCTATAGAAAAAGCAATTACTCTTACAAAAGACAAGGGAGGAATGATTTTCGCAGCTCCCAGTATGTCAATCATAAAAAATGCTCCGAATTGGGCAAAAATCCTGATTTCTAATTCTGATGTAGTTTCAATGAATTTAGAAGAAGCTCAAGAGTTTACCGGTGAGAATAAGAAAACACTAATGATAAAAAATTTCTTGGAAATGGGAATAAAATTGATCTCTATTACTGATGGGCCAAATGGATCAATTATCTCTGACGGTAAAACTATTATAAATAGTGGAGTTTACTCTGCAGGTAAAATTGAGGATTCAACAGGGGCAGGAGATGCTTTTCTTGCGGGAATTCTAATTTCCCAATTAAATAATTTCTCTCTTGAAAGGACATCTAAGATGGCTACTGCCATGTCTTTCTTAGAGTGTAAGGAAGTTGGAGTTCGAGAAGGGTTACCCAATAGCATCCAAGAACTTGAAAAATTTGTAAATGAAAATGCAATTAAACAAGTAATTTCGGAAATTGTATAATAGAGAATCAATAAATTTTAATTTTTTAATATATTCTTATTATTAATAAATGCGCGCTGCTAGTATAGTGGTCAGTATGCCAGGTTGCCAAGAAACATGAAAAAAGGCATGATTCGTAAAAACCTAGCGACCCGGGTTCAATTCCCGGGCGGCGCATCTTTTTTAAACCTAAAATTTTTAGAAGATATTGTTCTTGGAAGAAATTGAAGGACTTCATAAAAAATTAAATAATACTTCCAAAGATGATAGATAAAAACTCTGGAAAACAATTATTGAAAAGAATAGAATTCTTTTTAAAGAGAGAAAGTAAGTACTAAATAAGATATTCAAAAGAAGAATAAAACTAGTTTAGAGTGAAATGAATGGTAAATATCAATTATGATATAATTATTGAAATTTTTGAAAGTGATGGTGTTTGCAGACATCATAAAGTTGGAGAAAAATTCAACTTTCCCCAAGATAATGGCAAAATTTGCCCATGGTTGTTAGATAGCATGAATTCTATGATTCGTGTTCTTATATATGGTGGTACACTTCCGTGGACTTATAATGATACTCCTTATGAAAAAAATATTGATCCAAATGGAATTACAACTGAATTTGTGCGATGCCCGGATCCTACTGCTAGAATAATTGCTAAAATTACTAGAACTTCAAGTTCAACGGGATAATATTATATTATTCAAAGAATATCAATGTATTCTCTACAGATATACAAAAATACGCGAAAGGTCTGTTTCACGAATATTCAATATTAAATATATATCGCCTTAAACCAAATCAATTTGATCTTTCTAATTAAAGTTTAAAGAAATCCCAGAAGGCTTGTAACACCATTGATTTTAGGTACTTCAACTTTAAAGTAATTTCCAACAATTTCCACTAGAAATTTTAGATAAGGCATTTGAATTTTTTCATCATGCTTTTCTGAGATATTTTCTATAATCAGTTTCGACGTAATCAGTTTTCCTTTTTGATCTTCAATGAAATCCGCTATTGTTTTAGCAAATTTATAAGCTTTATTCACTTCATTCTTCAAAATTATTAAACCCGCCATCAAATCATATTCAGAGAAAAATTTATCAACAATTGATTTTTCAATCTCTAAACTTTTTGGATTAATTAGTTTTTCATCATCTCTAATGATTTCACGTTTTTTAAAAACAAGATAATTTTTATATTTATTCTTATTTTTTTTGTATTCTATATCAGGGAGAATATTTATATCAAAATTAAACGAGTTTTCCATAACATATTTAAAAAAATTAAGTAAATGATTGAAGAGAAACTCTTGGTCTGAAAGTATAACCGCTTTTTTTCCATTAAATATTGTTCTAAAGACAAATGTCATTAACATATCAGGAATGTTTAATTTAATTAAGTCAAATTTAATGGTATCAGTTTCAGGCGAGATCTTTTCTTTAGTTTCTTCTGTAGTGTCACTTGTAGAAATTTCAATCTTAAAATCTGCGACTAAACAATCTCTTACAATTAGGTTTTTATCCACATATGCAATAAATGAATGTTCACATATCATTCCAGTCGCTATATTGATTGCCAAGAGTCCTTTTGAAACATTCTTTGTAACATCGTCAGAAATCTCTATGATCTTCCAATGAGTACAAACTGGACAATGAATTTCAATTTTAGCCATATTTTATCAATGAGGAATATTTTTAAAAAGAGAATTTCACAGATGTACTAACTTGATATTTAACTACTTTATTTGTATATAATAAATGTGGTGTCATCCCTTAATAAATTTGTAGTAAAATGATATTTAGTTTAAATTAGAGCAAACTTTTAGTATCTTTTGACCTGACCGTAGTTTTTTTCAATTAAATTTGCAATAAGTAGACAAAATACCGCACTCAGAATTTCTGCTGTTAGAAATGCCATTGAATTATTTAAAAATAATACAGAGATAAAGAATGTACTAAAGAAGAAGATGTTAAAAAGGATAAAAACTATCAACAATGGTTTGGTTATTGGAAAATTTAAAAACTTCTTTAATTTTGAACTTTTAATAGATCTTTTGCCAAACCGGCTTCTTAATTTTTCTCTTCTTTCAACTTGAGCATAACTTTCAAAAATTATTAAGCTAGCAAAAAATAAAGCAATCCAAATTCCAATCGGGATTAAAATTACAACTATATGACTCCCCATTGCTAATAAATATTGACCTATAAATATAAAATATATTTGGAACACTCCAGTCATTCCCAATAAAAGAAGCATAATTCCAAAATATTCCCTTGAAGACCATCGAATTTTTATTGGCATGATTTTTCTTTTTTTTTTGTTGTTTGGGCCAGGGGAGAATTGAACTCCCGATTTCCCGCACGTCAAGCGGGCATCTTAGACCTACCAAAATTTTCAATTGTGGTATATACCACTAGATCACTGGCCCTTTTTTAAATATCTACTGAAACCAGCGATATGTAATTTATGTTATTAAAAAATAAATATTTTATTAAAATTGACTATTTCTAAGATAATTCATAACCATAAATAAAAATAAAAAATAAAAAGATTAGCTACTTATACTTTTTTTTCACGTAAAGCTCTAATCATAGGTAAATCATTTCCAGAGAGGATTTCTAACATTGCTCCTCCAGCTGTTGAAATAAAAGAGACATCATCTGCTTTTCCTGCCATTGAAGCAGCAGCTCCCATTTCACCGCCTCCTATTATCGTAAGTGCTTTATTTTTCTTTGTAGCTGCCACCATTGTATCTATAATTTCATTTGTAGATTTTCTAAACACCTCCTTTTCGAATATACCTGGAGGTCCGTTTGCTACTATAGTTTTACATTTCATCAAAATTTCACTAAATTTTTCAACCGTTTTGGGTCCAATATCTCCTGTTGTCGTATTATATGACCCCGCCTCATCTATTCCAATTTCTTTTCTATTGCCGTTATCATCTATTATCAAGTCTTCTGGAACAATAATTTTTTCTTTGTATTTTTCATATGTATCCATTATCATAGCTTTATTTGCTTCTAAATCTTCAGCTATTATTTTATGATTTGGTTCTCCCATGTTTTTTCCTAAAGCTTCAAAAATTAATATAGCTGTTAATCCAGAACATAAAGCATAATCTAATTTTTCATTATCAAAATTATATTTCATTGCTTTAAATTTATCGATTGCTTTTGCTCCGCCTATTAGCATTGCCATAGGTTTTTCAGGTTCTTGCATTATTTTCTTTAATGCATATAATTCTTCAGCTGTTATGGGTCCAGCCATCATCTTTGGCCATCCTACTATAGATGCATGAGCTCGATGAGCCGCTCCAAATGCGTCAACAATAACATAATCAACTAATGGATATAATGTTTTTATCATTTCAGTATTTTCTGCTTCAGAGAAGTCCTTATAATTTTTCATCTCTCCTTCAAATTTACGAACATTATCAAGAACTAAAACCTCTCCTGGCTTAAGATCTCTGATTGCTTGAATTGCTTGTTGACCAAATATGTCTTTTACAAATTTTACTGGACGACCAAGGTATTTTTCGATCTCTCTAGCATGGATATCTAAATCAGTAAAATCCTTTTCTCCCGGTCGAGATTGATGAGCTAATATAATTACTGCACTCTTTTTAAAGTATTCATTTAGAGCTGGTACAAGAGCTCGAATTCGAGGAGAATCTCTGATCTCCATTTTCTCTAAATCAATATTAGAGTTAATGTCGACTCTCATAAGGATTTTTTTGCCTTTTAATTTTACATCCTTAAAAGATGTATAATCAATTTTCATAAGTTTCTTCACTTTAGATTATAAATTAGTATAATTGTAATTTATAATTATTTTGAGTAGTTATTATTTTTTTTCAAAAATTAGTAAAATAGAAAATTTATGTATTATTATTGATTTCAATAAGATCATAATTTAGCAAAAGGAATGCTAAATGAGTGAAATTAAAGATATTCTTAAAAAATTACTTGATAAGAAGATATCCTTAGAAGATGCAGAAAAATTACTTAAGGCGAATTTGATTGAGGAAGTTGGAGATTTAGCGAAATTAGATGTTTTTCGGAAAACAAGAACAGGTACTCCTGAAGTAATTTATGCAAAAAATAAAGATCCTCAAATGGTAATAGATATTGTCTCTGGATTTCTGAAAAGTAAAAAATATGCAATAATCTCTCGTTATAACGAAGAACAGAAACTTATTATACTGAAACATTTCAGTAATAATAAAGATTACAAAATTGATATAAACCAACTAGGAAAAATCATTGTTGTAAAGGAAGCTTCATATAACTATAATAAAAAAGGAGGAATTGTAGGTATTATTACCGCGGGAAGTTCTGATGTACCTGTAGCAACTGAAGCAAAAATAATCGCTGAAGTAATGGGATGCGAAGTAAAAACAAGTTTTGATGTCGGAATAGCTGGTATACATCGTCTTTTTACTCCATTAAGTAATATGATAAAAAATGGAGTTCACGTAATAATAGTTTGTGCTGGTATGGAAGGTACCTTACCTGGCGTAGTTGCAGCTCTAGTTGATATACCTGTAATAGGTGTCCCAATATCAAGTGGCTATGGAATGGGCGAAAAAGGAAAGGGTGCACTGATCACTATGCTCCAATCTTGTTCGCCAGGACTATTAGTTGTAAATATTGATAATGGTTTTGGAGCAGGAGCCTCTGCAGCTATTATTGCTAATAAAATGGCAGGATAGTATCGAATAATATTTAGAAAGCTCTCAAAAAAACATGATTTTATTTCAATTATAACACCCGTAGAAAAATTATATAAATATGTGGGATTAAATTTTCTTTAATTAACTAAATTAAAATTACAAATAATAAAAAAGTGAAATTTATGCCACCAACACCAGCTTCAATAATAGCACTATCAAATTTGCGGCAATTTAATGATGATGTATGGTATATCATACCTATTTTAGTAATTGTTATGTATCTATGGGCAAATGAGATTCAGAAAGCTCAAAAAACTAAAAATTGGAATGTAGTTTTTGCTGGATTAACAGTGTTTGGACTGGATTTAATTAATGAGATATGGAATGCCTTAGTATTCACATTTACAAATTACTCAGCTTTTTGGACTACTCCTGGAAATAGTGCTTTTGTTATAATGATAGGTTGGAACCTTGAAATTGCTTTAATGTTTTCAATTGCGGGACTTGTATTCGGAAAACTTCTTCCAGAAGATAAGAATCAAAAAGTTTTTGGCAAAATCCCAAATCGATGGTTCTTTGCTGCTGTATTTTCGGTGTTTGCAGTTTTTGTAGAACTTCTTTTAAATGTTGCAGGGGCACTAGTGTGGGAATATCCTTGGTGGAATGCAACTCCTTGGGGAGTTATTTTAATTTTTCTAATTGGGTATTTCCATTTCTTTGTCGGTGCTTTTTATGTCTATGATATGACTGAGACAAAGCAAAAAATTAAAACAATTGGGATCATTTATGGAATAGGTATAGTTGCAGTCTGCATTTTTGGACCTTTAGGAATGATCTAATGAACATGCCTTGATTTAAATTAAAATTTATCTTTTTTTTTTAAAATCTTTCTTATTTCTCAAAAAATATGGAAGTTATACAAAATTATTTTACTTAAACAAATGTTTGAGCAATTTTTTTACTTCAAGTGGGGGACTAGATTATTCAATTTATTATCCCTTTTTGATATCTCTAGCTAGCTCATTTAAGATAGATAACTATAAATAGGTATATTAATATAATAAATATTGAACTTATTTTACAAATAATAAAATCTAAAAAAAAAATTTTAAGAACAAGTAGTTGAGACCCCGATGGTCGCATCTATTGATCATACTGAACTTTTTGAGAAATCTAGAAAGTTTTTTGAAGATGGTGATATCGTTAACACAATTGATAACTATGAAAAAGCTATGGAACGCATTGATCGTAATCAAATCAAAAATAAACCGGAATACATTCAATTTCTTGAATCTATTCTAAAACATTGTAGAGAAAATAATTTACCTGAAGAAGAAGCACTAGTTTTAAGAGCACTAGGAAGAACCTATTCTCTGTTTAAACAATATCCAGAAAGTATGAAATATCATTATCAATCTTTAAAAATTCAGAAGAGATTAGGTAAAAAATTAGAAACTGCTGAAGGATTAGTTTTTCTTGCTGAAGATCTTGAGGTATCAGGAAATTTTGATAATTGTATTAAAACATTTCAAGAAGCCTCTGAAGTTTTTCAAGATTTAGGTAAATTGAGGAGAGTAAAGGAAATAAAAAAAGAAATATCGCGATTAAAGGAATTTTCAAGAGAAATGGTTGAAGACGAATATATATTGCATAAGTTTAATGTTGATAAATATTAAAAACTACAACATTGGAACTTATTTTCCAACTATTTTTTTTTCTTATTTATTATTTTTAACTAGTTTTTCTAGATCTTTTAATAAATGTTATAGATCTTTTTCAAATTTGCTTGGACTATTAATTGTAATTTTTTAATAGATATACCTGTATCTTCGCTTATCTTCCTCAAGTCTTCATATTCTGGTTTAATGTTTATAATTTCAGATCCTTTATCTGATTCTATAAATGAAATTTTATAATTTATTTCGTAGAAATTTTTATTTATTTCTACTCTTTCCTTTTCGATCCTTCTGTTAATACAGACACGATTAATAATGTTAAATCTAACTCCTAGAGTTCCTATTTCATGGATTATTTTTTCAATTAAATTAAAAGCGTTATCGGGATAGCATAATATTTTAATATTATGGCTTGGTCTATTTTTTTTTGTTATACTTGAAAAAACTTGAACATCTAAAATATCCTCTTTTTCTAATGAAGTGATAAAATGTCCAATAATTTCACCAGGTACATCGTCAACATCAGTTTCTAGTATAGAAACTTTTTCTACATATTTTTGTAATGGATGGTTTAAATTAATCAATTTCTTTTCCTTATATTCTCCATAGAAAAGTCTCAATATATTTAGAAAATTGTTAAATTTTTTTTGACCTGTGCTATATACTGACTTTTTAATCTCCATTTCTGGGGTATATTGAAGAACTTGTGGGTTTAAGTTCGATAACAATGCTACTCCAGTTGGAGTTGTAAGTTCAGAATCAATTGGACCTCCAAATACTGATATATTTGATTTTTCTAATATTTTCAAAGTGGCAGGAGCCGGAATCGGTAAACTACCATGACTCGTATTTACGATTCCACCCCCTAAGGGCAGTTTACTGCAATTAATTTTTAGATCTTCATTGAAACCATTAATCATATCAAGTATCATTGTCACTCCTATAATATCAATCAATGTATCAACTGAACTAAGTTCATGCAAATGAATATTATTAAATAATTCTCCATGAACATCTGCTTCAGCTTGAATTAGGGAGTTTAAAACATTATTTGCGTAATTTTTTGCTAAATCAGATAATTTCAAATTTAAAAGAAAATCGTTTAAATATTTTTGCAGGGTTTTTGCTGTTCTGTGATCCTTTTTTTCTTCAATTTCAACTTTTAACTGATTCACTTGAATTCCATTATTCTCTACATTATTCAACGTAATATTTAGAGTTGAGACATCTGGAAAAATATTTTTCAAATTTCGCAATTCTAGTATTACTTTATTAGGTTCTGGAACCAAACCTAAAAGACCTGCTAAAAACATATCACCTGAAATTCCAGAGTTTTTTAAATCAATATATAATATTCTCATTTTATTTTTTTTCAAAGATGGTATATAACTCGATAGTTAAAGTGATAACAATTTTATAATTATATTCTCTTTTTAATAATAATATTAAGAATTATTAAAAATAAATTATATTTTCAATTTTCAGGCACAATAATGAGCGAACTTCAAACTATAAAATGCTACATGAATCAATTACCTGCAACAATATTGAAATTATTAGATGTCAACCCTCCAATTGGAGTTATACCAGAAGGAGTTCCACAAATTTTAGATTTATATCAAGGCATAGAGCGTATAAGCATAAATCTAATTGACAATATGGGTCTTTTTGAAATTACATATATGAAACCTGAATTCATGATCAAACAGTCTGAATTCATGCTTCTATTATCTACAAAAAATCCTTATACTCTAGGAGTTTTACATCAATTAATCTATGGTGGTTTTGAAGTTGAACCTAATGGTTTTCATTTATTAAAAGCAATAAATGCAGCAGGAAAAACATCCTGCTTTATTGGAAGAAAAAAAGACATTGAAAGATATGATGGAGGGACAAAATCTATTCCTAAAGAAACAGATATGTCAACTTGGGTTGAAAGTGCTAAAGTAATAAATACTCATGACCTTTCTTGGATGCATTATTTAGATTTTGAGAATTTGCATAAACAGCAACAACAATTACGGCAACGTACTCCAGAAGATTTAATTGAAAAATTAATCAATAGAACTGATAAATGGATACTGGGTAATTACAAACAGCTCAGGCCAAATTCATTAATGATAATTATAGGTGACCATGGCCGTGTAAAATTAGACCTATCATTTAGCGGAAAGATTGGACAATGGAGACAAGCTAGTGTGCCAATAGCAATACTAATAAGAAAATAATAGTTTCATTTCACTTTAATTTTAAATAACTTTATTACATAACATGGAAGAATACAAACGTTTTACGATTTCACTTCCACAAGATCTTTACGAAAAATTTGAAGAATTTAGAAATAAGCTAAATATTTCAAGATCTGACGCTATTCGTAAGGCTATGTACCTTTTTATGCTACAAGAAGAATACATTTCTGTAGTATCAGAAAATGTAGTAGGTTGTATAACATTAATGATGACTCATGAGCATTTTGAATTAAATCATCAACATTCTCATGAAAGTTCAGATGAACATAAACATAATCATGAATATAGTTCAACGTCGGTCTATGCAAATATTCAGCAAACAGATGAAATCTTAAAGAATGACATTCAACATCATTTTCACGATATAATAATTTCTACTATGCACGTACACCTTGAATATGAAAAATGTCTAGAAATTATTGCTGTATCAGGCCCATTTGAACGTGTCAAAAAATTAAAAGATGATCTTCAACGATTAAAAAGTATAATATCTATAGGTTTCTTTATAATTGACAAAGATCTTGCTAAAGAGTGATATAAGGATTAGATAAGAAGATAGATAAAATAAGAATAAAAAATTCCATTAAAAGAAAGAGGATAAGGTATAAGGCGATTTTTCGGAATTTTTATTCGTTATTTATTATCTGTGGGTTGTGTGTGTTAATCATAAAATCTTATTTTAAAGATTTAAATATCTATGGAGTTTTAAATTTGTAATTTTCGCAGTGTTAATGTAATAATAAAAAGAAAAGGAAATAAAACAAAAAAAAAAATTTGCAACTTTTGATAAAAAGATTATAAATCTTTTTCTTGAACTGTTTTTCTGTTATTAGCTTTCGCACGCCCAATTGCTTTGTCAAGAACATCAATTATAGCATCATTAAGTGCTGGACCATCAATTAAATCTCCACTTGTATTACATCCTTTGCTTTTGATGTATTCTCGAACCTTACTCTTCACAAAAAGGGCCTCGACAGCTGCCTTTTTAGCCATTTTTTTATTCCTCCTTTAAAGTTTTAAAAATGTTTTAAGTAAATTATGTAATTTAATTATTATTCCGTCTTCCTTATTTTTAAACTTTAAGGTTAGATCATCTTAAACGATGAATAACAACCTTCTAAATGCAATTTTTGCAAATTCAAAATTATGTAAAAACTAAAGCAGATTTTAAAATTAATGATAATTTCAGTAAGATATATTAAATCCCAAGTTGGAAATAATTGATTTGATTAAGAAATTAGAGCTCTTTTAATGAAAACGATTTCTCTAAATGGAAAATGGAAATGCAGATCTGATATTAAGAATTCAGGAATTGAAAACAAATGATATCTTCTAGAAAATTACAAGATGATAGATAATGATCTATTTGATATTGAAATTCCTAAAAGTTATAATCTTTTACCTGGATTTGAGAGTTCAGAGGGAATTTTTTGGCATTTCCATCAATTTGAACTAAATGAAGAAAAGAATATTCTCGAATATGATTATCAAATTAGGTTTAAAGGTTCTAATCATAATACGAAAGTATGGCTTAATGGAAGATTTTTAGGTGAACACAATGGAGGATTTACACCCTTTTTATTTAAAATTACAAATTTAATTAAGAAAAAAGACAATTTTATTGCGATAAGAGTAGAAAAGCTTTAATCGTAAAGGCATAGTAAGTGGAGAGTTAAATGAAAAGAAACTTATGTATTATAAAACCCCTCAAATTATAAATAAATCAAGGAAAGTCCATAATATGAGAATAATCGGTATTATATTATGGATAATTTTTTTCCCCATTATTTTTCTTAATATTTACTTGTTTGATTGAGTTTATAATTAATTATATCGAAAAAAAGCGATACCATAAAATAATAAGTTAAGACTTAAGAACTGAAAAGTCTGTTCTTTATATACTTAATTTTTAAAAGAATATCATGGGAATACAAGATCGAATTTCTGTACCTTCAGTAATTAAAAGATCTTATGATAATACGAATCTACACACTTTATTTATCTTTAATAGATCAGGTATTTGCTTTTATAGTAAAAATTTTACAGATTATTTTGAAGTGGAGAAAAATTTGGTTTCTCCATTTATTACAGCTTTAATGTCCTTTTCCAAAGAAATGATTGGAAAAAAATTCAGGACTTTAGAGATGGGTGATGTAAAATTTGTAATTTTTGAGAGAGGATCTATTAACTATAATATTTTGTGTGATACAATTGAAAATGAAATATTTTTAGAGGAGATTATTTCAAAGATTAATAAACAACTTACAACCTATATGATCAAAAAAAAAATTAATATTGATAAAAAAATAGTGTATGATGGTGAATTCAATGAAATTATTGAGGAAATTGTTGATGCTGCTTTTAGTAGTGAGTTCAATCTAAAGAGTGAAGAACAAATTATTGAATACATAAAAGAGATTAATTTAATTGATGAAATTGATGGTGTTATTCTTTTAACCGATAGAGGAAAAGTGATATATTCTTCGTATAACAAAATAGATTTGAAAAATTTTTTAAAAGAGGTTGAATTTCGCGTTAAAATCTATAATAATTCCATTTTGAAACTCTTTTATACCTTAAAAGATAAAAGATTTATATTTTCAGAATATGTCCAAAACAAATATTTTATAATTTTAGTTTTTAGTTCTCATGTGAAATTCGGAGTAGCAGAGCATTACTTAACTCGGATTGTGGATTCTGTTAAAAAGATGATTATAAATTAATTCATTATGTATATAAATATAAATCTTCTACAAATAGGATAAATTTTTTAATTAATTAGACTTAAATTGTAATGAGAAATCCTAAGATTTCATGCATATTTATGATTTATAAAAACCAAGTTAAAAAATATCTAAAAATAATTTTAAAATATTATTCTTGTTTAGTGAATATCTATGTCAAAAATAGAAGAAGGTTTAAAGGAAGCATTTGCGGGAGAATCACAAGCAAACCGTAAATATTTAGCTTTTGCTGAAAAAGCAGATAAGGAAGGATTTCCTCAAATAGCAAAAGTCTTTCGAGCTGCTGCTGCTGCTGAAACTGTTCATGCCCACAATCATCTTAAAGTTCTTGGTGGAATTAAATCAACAAAAGAAAATATAAGAGCTGCTGTAGAAGGTGAGCATTATGAATTTACTAAAATGTATCCTGAATTTCTTGAAGCTGCTAAAAACGAAGGTAATAAAGAAGCTGAAAGAACATTTCATTATGCAAATGAAGTAGAAAAGGTTCACCATAAGCTTTATAACGTTGCACTCGAAGCGATTGAAAATGGTAAAGATTTAGAAAAAAATGATATATACGTTTGCCCTGTTTGTGGATATACTCATGAGGGAAAACCACCAGATAAATGCCCTGTGTGCGGAGCAGTAAAAAAAGTTTTTAAAAAAATTGATTAATTTTTTTTTATTATTTTTTAAATTTAGATTATCCAAGGGGTATAACATTCCTTAATTTTCAATAAATACTGATTTAATGAGAAATTTAATTCATTTTCTGTTTTCTTAAGTGCCCCAAGAGTTGCTCCATAAGAATAATATCTTAAAAGAATATCTGATATTTGTTTGTTCCCTAATGATAAAATTGTCTGAAGTCTAGCATTCTTAACAATAAATTTGTAATTTTTAAATTTTAGTTTTATTGTGTTTAAATTTTTAAGTTCTCTTTCCAATCTGTGATACTTTTTTATTATTATATTCAGATTTTCTTTTAAATAGAAAAATACTTCTTTTTCATAGGGAGTATTGAGTTTTGGAACAAATGGATTAACATTTACCCTTAGAGAGTTTTTTTTAAAACCTAAATTATCTGCTATTTTTAATAAATCAATAATATCATCAATATGTTCTTCCTTCTCATCTGGTAAGCCTATTAGAAAATAAAATTTTACATTCTTAATTTGAGAATCCCTTAGAAGTGTTAAAACTGATACAATCTTTTCATTCGATATCTTCTTTCCCAAAGCATATCTTAAACTTTCTGAACCAGTTTCTGGGGCAATTGTTATAGTTTTAATTTCTGCTCTTTCAAATAGTTTAATAATATCCTGAGTTAAATGTTCGATTCGTATAGAAGGAATAGTTAATCTTTTTCCATTATTTATTATATATTCACAAATTTGCTTAAAATTAGGATGGGATGAAACACAAGATCCTATGAGACTAATAGTTTCAAAATTAGAATATTCTATACTTTTTTGAATTGAATTGATTATATTCTCATAACTTCTGTTCCTAAAAGGAGAATTATGGAAGGATGAAATACAAAATTTGCACTTATAAGGACAACCCCTATTTATTTCTATTAAAAAGTTTTGCTCAAAAATTGACTCTTCCTTACGCATGGTAGTAATTGGTTGGAAGATAGGAGGTGGTGAATTATCGAGATTTTTAATAACAGCTCTTTTTACTTTATTATTAATTTTTGGAATAAAGATTCCATCTATATTACTTGCTTTTTCTAACAACTCTCTAAAATTTAATTCCTGCTTCCTATAAAGTCGAAAAATTTCGAAAAATAATTTCAAACTTTTTTCAGCATCACCTACAAATAAAAGATCAAAAAAATTGCTTAATGGAATTGGATTTGATGTAACTACTGGTCCACCACCTATTACTAAAGGAAATTTTGCTATTCCCTCACTTATAAATCTCTGACGGATTTGAAATGTTAGGGGTATCTCAGCTTTTTCCAATATCCATAGCACATTTTTAAAATCGTTTTCAAAATGCATTGAAAATCCTAATATGTCAAATTCCTCGGGTAAAACTTTATTTTCAAGTGATCTTATTTCATTTTTAGAATTAAAATCTTTAGAAGCAGGAAATCTTATTTTTGCATTCTCAGGAAAAAAAATACGTTCACAAGCGATATTTTCAAAAGAGTTAATTAAGAAATAGAGAAGCCTAATAGAGTAAGAGGACATTCCGAGCTTAAAAACATTAGGATATATTAAACCAAAGGAAAAGTCAATTTTCCGCCAATCCTTAACTATGCTATTCTCATAAATCATTAATTTAACAATTAAAAATATGAATTAGAATTGATAAAATTTAATTTTTGAGCTCATCTTCAGCTTCTATTTTATTGATTTCTTCTACTATTAAAGGTAAAATAGTACCTGTTTTATTATTAAATATAATATCCGCACGCTGATCTAGACTTGTTGGTTCATCATTCACAATTATTAATTTTCCACCTCCATGTAAGGTATATAAAGGTAAATCACAAACCGGCGCTACTTCAAGCGAAGACCCAGCAATTAACATAAGATCTGATTTCTTTGCTAAATCTATAGACATATATTTTTCAAAATTAGGCAAATTTTCTCCAAATAATACTGCTGAGGGTTTTAACGGTGCTCCGCAATAATCACAGCCAGGAGCCTTATGTTTTTCTTTTTTCAGTTTACGCAGAAGTTGTTCTTTGTTATAACTGGCCCGACAACCCAAGCAGTTAAATCTATTAATATTCCCATGCACTTCATAAACAATAACAGATCCCGCTTTTTGGTGCAATTGGTCTACATTTTGTGTTATTACTGCCTTAATTATGTTCTTCTTTTCAAGATCCGCTATGGCATAATGACCAGGATTAGGTTCTGCGCTGAATAAAGTTGGTGCAATATCTTCAGCCATTTTCCAAAATTTAGAAGGATCTCTTAAGAATGCTTGAATAGTGCCATATTTTTCTGGTTTATACTTTTCCCAAATCCCACTTTCTCCTCTAAAATCTGGAATTCCTGATTCAGTAGATATGCCTGCTCCAGTCAATACAATTGCATTTTTTGATTGATAAAGTAATTCAGCAGCTCTTCTAATCTTTTCTCTCTCTTTAGGGGCTAACTTTTTCATTGTTAAGTTGATTTTTAATAGTTAATTTCTTAATGTATTTAGTTCTAATAAAATTTATACTTATAGTTTAAATCTGTAAAATCTCCCAAAATTAATAGATGTCTTATTAAAGTAAATAAAAAAAAATTAATATATTGAATAATTTTAACTATTATAAGAGCTTATTAATTTATCTTCTACCTTATTAAAGGTTTCCTTATGATCTCTTCTTTCAGCATTATATTAGAGAATGATATTCTTTATTGTTCAGATGATAAGAAATATAATGCATTTGAAATTCTTCTTTTTGTAGAGAAACTTTTACGTAGTATAAATCCAAGAAATACTTGGCGTCTGAAGAAAATATGTTTAAAGCATAAAAAGCGTGCTAGGGAAAGAGTCATAGTCGAGCATGTAGTAACAAAAGCGGGTCAAAACTTATTTTTTTGTAGTATTGGAAATTTCAGTGTTGGATCATTAGAATCCTTCAAAATGCTAAAAGAATTTAGTAAACAGGTTAGCATTCAATATAACGATCTGGATAGATTGAAATTCTCTTCTGAAGAACCTACATTTAAGAATGTAATAAACTTAATTACCGATTATCTAAAAGATAAATATTTAGATCCCTTGGAAGAAGAAATAATTTATGAAAAAAGTATAAAAAATGGGCAAAATGCGATATTATATGCAGGAATATCTGCTCAGGGATTGCCAATTATCTCCCAACTATTTGATATTAATCTTCTATCAAATCTAGATAGAGATAAAACTAATGAGAATATTGAATTATTTAGCTCAGATTTATCTGCAAAATTGGCTACAATTTCTATGAACACCCAAATCCGTGCTAAGACAAAAATAAAAGAGATTCATATTGAAGACACAGAAGATATCACTGAAAAGAATGGTAAGAAAATAATATTATTTGGGCACATTAATGGTTATTCGATAGATTTTATTGCCACAGGTAATTTTTATAAAGTAAAAGCTATTTTTAAACAATTTAAATCTAAATTGTCATTAGATTCTGCATTTCGAGAAGAATTTAATGGTGATTTAAGAGCTTTCAAACATTTAAGATTGTATCTAGATGATGTGGTTAAAAGTTTCGACCAAATAAATTAATAATAAAATTGATGATTAATTTCTATGAAAGCAGTAATATTAGCAGCTGGAGAGGGAAAACGTTTAAGACCAATTACGTCATTAAAACCCAAACCTATGATACCATTATTAGGGAAGCCTCTTCTAGAGCATATTATTTTAGGACTTAAGAATGCAAAAATTGATGAAATTCTACTTATTGTGGGTTATAGACAAGAAAAAATAAAAGAATATTTCGAAAAAGCCTCACACTATCTAAAAGTGAATATAGATTTTATTACTCAAGAAAAGTATCTAGGAACTGCACACGCAGCTAGTTATGCTAAAGATTTTGTTAAAGATGATGATTTCTTAATGATGTATGGGGATATATTTGTGGATCCAGAAATTTTTAAATTTATCCATCAAAAATATGAAAAAAATAAATATGATGGATTAATTAGCTTAATAAGAGTGAGTAATCCACAAAATTATGGAATAATTACATTAAGTTCTAATAATTTGGTAAAGGACATAATTGAGAAACCGACTCAAGAAAAATACGCAGGAGATTTAGCTAATGCAGGTATTTTTATATTCAATCAATTGATTTTTGAAGCTATTGAAAAAACTCCAAAATCTATTCGGGATGAATATGAATTCACTGATTCTATGCAGATATTAATAAATCAATTTAATGGAAAAATAATAGGTTTTACATTAGATAATTATTTTTGGAATGACATTGGATTACCATGGCAATTATTTGATGTAAATAAGTATCTATTAGATAGAATAAGCAATCAAATTATTGGTAAAATTGAAGAAAATGTAATTATTAAAGGAAATGTATATATTGGTAAAGGAACAATGATAAAATCGGGCTCTTATATCCAAGGTCCGTGTTATATAGGCGAAAATAATTTAATAGGACCAAATGCATTTATAAGACCTTACAGCACTATTGAAAACAATTGTCATATTGGAATGTCTGAAGTAAAAAACTCAATAATTTATTCTAATACTTCTGTTCCGCATTTTAATTACATTGGTGATTCAATTTTATGTGAAAATATTAATCTAGGGGCAGGTACTAAAATATCAAATTTGCGATTTGATAACAAAAATATAAAAATGAATATAAATGGCAACTTAGTTGATTCTAGCAGGAGAAAATTAGGGGCTATAATTGGGCCTAATTCTCAAACAGGAATAAACGCTAGTATAATGTGCGGTAGAAAGATTGGAGAAAATTCCATTATAGGTGCTCATACATTAATCAACGAAGATGTACCACCAAATTCACTATATTTTCAAGATTCTAATGGAAGTATAAAAAAGAAGACTAATCCTTTTTAATAATAACAAGATCTATATTACTCATTACATAACGATTTGTTCTTGAATTTTGGGTTTTTCTCTTTTTTTAAATTTACGCAATAGCTTGGAGAACTTAAAGGATTCCCCTGTGTAATTTAGTTCCATCAATGCTACTTCTTGATACGCAATGAAGAGTTTATTAGAAAAAGTTTCCCAATCTCGACAAATCTTTAAAGTTTCTTCATCATTTCTTAGAAGACTGTCATGTGCCATTATTCTGTTAAATTCTGAAGCATAATCTTCTATAAGATCAGAATCACTCCCCTTTAACAAATCTCTACAGAAATCATTAGCAGAATACCAATCTCTTACTCTTGAAAGATCTCGATGGATTTGTGTAAGAAGCACATTTCTAGGCCCTTCCCACAATTCCATAATCATAGAATCTCTATGAAAGCGTGGAGATGATAGAAAGTCTTCCATTATACCATGCCCTCCATAAAAAGAAATTGCTTTTCTTATCATTTTAGGGGCTTCATCAGCTACAACAATTTTCTGAAGCATAATCAACTCGCGTAATCTAAATCGACGTTTTCTTTCTTCAAGATCTTCAATTTTTTCTAATTCTCTAATTCCACTAATAAGTTCCTCATTAAAGTGAATGTATTCAGAATAAACTTTAAAACAACCTGCCGTCGATCTTTTTGCAAAATGTTCTAATTCGTTTATTTGATTTATCATCATTGGAAAGGAGGATATAGGTATACCAAATGCAGTCCTGAATTGTGAATATAATATAGCTTCTCTTGCCACTCTTAGTGCTCCTGATGCCATTCCAAAAGCAACATGCAGTCTTGATAAAGAGAGAACAATCCCAACGATATCAGCGAGGCCCATCTCAAGAGGTCCTACAGGGTATGCAACACTACCCCGATAAGTAATTTCTGCTGTTGGTAGTTCAGCAGTTCCTAATTTTTGCTTAAGTCTATCAATTGTATAGGAATTTCTTATTTCTTTTTCTTTATTTCCTGGAAGCCAAGCAGGAACAACAAAAGCAGCTACTCTTGTAGATGATTGAGCTCCTTTGGGTTTTGCAGTTACTACTTGATAATCTGCTTGAGTTGCAGAACAGAAAAATTTCTGGCCATATAGACGCCACACATTTGAATAACCGTCTGGACCCAAATCTTCTTCAAACACTGCTTCAACTAGATTTGCTGGTACATCACTACCGCCTTGAATTTCACTAACAAATTGGGATCCCAAACAATATTGACCATTTATACCATCTCTAATAGACGCGAGGATGTCTTTTGCTTCGGAGCCTAATATATCTTCATACTTTTGCATAATTTCAACAGCTCCATGAGTACATGCCACAGGACACATAACACCTGCTTCCCCATTTTCATATAATAAAAACATTTTAATAAATCTACTCCAAGGCGAATTTCGATCAGGATCAAAAAGACCAAGACTAAAAACTTCTCGTTCTAAAATCTCAGTTTCTAAACATCTTTCTATGCGATCAATTCGATGATTATGAGCATCAAAATGTTTAACTTTCGTGACTTTTACTCTATTATCAAGTTCATTTGCCTTATCAGCCAAATCTCGAAATCTAAATGAAACATAATCCGAGAGAGCATGGAGATCTCTATCAAGTTTTTCATATTCATCTTGAGGGACATATTTTTTAATCAGAGCCTGTAAAAATTGATCATCCTTATAATAATTAAAATGATTTCTTACATATAGAAAATCATCGAAAGAATATGGATTATCTCTATTTCCTTCTTGAGAGGACATATTATATACCTCCAATTATTAATTCGAAATAAAATTGGAATTAATTTTAATATTATATCTTAATGAGTAATAAGTGTTTAAAACTTAAATAATAATAAGATTTTATTATTAGTCTTCTTCTTCTTCTGACTCTTCCGTAGTATCTTCCTCTCTTTTCTCAGTAGGAGTTCTTGTTTTGGATTGCGCTAACTTCTTTACATTAATTCTTTCAGATCTCTTTATCTCAGACTTTCTTGATCTTTTTACTTCAAATTCTACAATTTCAAATTTTTCATCGGGGATTTCCTTATCTTTTCCCCCCTCAGGCACAGATATTAACTTACTCTTAATTATCACAGAATTGGATAACGGATATATCGTCTTGGCAACCCTCATAATTTGGTTTTGAAATTCTCCGTATATCATTCCAGCAATAAATTTCTCATGATTTAAGCTTTTGGCAAATTCTCTTAATATTTCACTCATTATTTTACGAATAAGAATTTGTTGGCTACTTCGTGCTCTTTTTATCGTGGTGCATAGCATAGTAACCCGAAAAATATACTTATCTTTTGTAGTCAAATTAATTATTGTTTGTATTTTAGTGCTTCCTCTTCCTATTAAAGATCTTATAAAATCATTAGTATATTGATGACCAATAAAAATAGAATTACAATTTTTTGCCTCTTCTTTTATATCAGTGATTTGAAATTGTAACTTCAAACTGATATCAGAGTATTTCCCTGTAAAGTCATATAATAAAGTTTCAATAGTTCTTCCAATTAGAGTTTCTTCTACTCCAATAACTTCACCGATGGGTTTAAAATTAAAGGATTTTGGGGTCAAAATCTGATACCAATTTTTGTCCCGAAAAGTAACTTTTTTGGTTTTAGGTTTTTTTTTTCTTGCTTTTGAACTCACTTTAAATCCTCCGATTATCTTGCTACTAACGTCCTAATTTTCTCTGGATCATATTTGAAATCAGATGCTAATACTTTCTTCTTTTTGTAATATTTTATTAACCGATATATCTTACTCTCAGTCCTCTGTAATCCTTTTTTTGATTCAAGGTCTTTATGATTTGTATCAAGATGCTTTCTTATGCTTAAAGCTTTTCTTACTAAGTGTGTAAGTTCTTCTGGTAATGCTGATTCAATCTCATTTTCTTTCAGAATTTGAGTTATTTTTTTCCCTGTTACGACTTTTACCAGTGGTACTCCTCGGGAATCTCTCATTATGGTACCTATCATTGATTTAGTTTGTCCTCTTCTTGCTAATTTTACAACCTCATTTTCAACTTCTTCGGATGAGAGTTCTACCCACGGTTGTCTCTCGAGTCTAGCTGGTCTAGTCGACCCACTACTACCCTTCTTTCTGCTGTGCATCCGAGCCATTTTCTTGCCAATTCCTTTGTATCTTATAGCTTATTATCTAAATTATAAATAAAGTTTTATACCATAATTAAAGAAATATACAAAATAAACTTTTGGAAACTCAATTATTACGATTGAATAATGTACACTTTACCTCGAATATCTAAATAAACCTTATGCTCTTATAGTAATTATGAACAAGGATCAAAATATAATTTATTTTGTAACTGGAAATATTCATAAATATAACGAAATTTTTAAACTTTTCAAAGAAGAAAATGTGAAATATTCACTAAAGCAAATAAATCTTGAGACATTTGAAATTCAAGCGGAATCTCTTAAAGAAGTGGCATTATTCAAGCTGAACAGCATAAGAGGACAAATAAATGGCTCTTATTTTGTAGAGGATACTGGATTTTTTGTTGATACTCCTCTTAACGGTTTCCCAGGAGTATACTCGTCATATATCATGAAAACAATAGGTAATAAAGGAATAATAAGATTAATCAATGATTTTGAGAATACAAAAGCTCATTTTACTTCAGTTATAGCTCTATATTTTAAACCACTTGATAGAAATTTCCTTTTTGAAGGTCAGGTTTATGGAACAGTTTCAAAAACTATAAGGGGTTCAGGTGGTTTCGGATTTGATCCTATTTTTTTACCGTATGATATGCCAAATAAAACCTTTGCTGAATTAAAAACAGAAGAAAAAAATGAAATATCTCATAGGGGTAAAGCTTGGAGAAAATTCGTTACTTTCCTCAAAGGAATATAATAAAAAAAAAAATCGAAATATTTCTTTTTAATCTCGAGGTAGAAATGCGGCAACTATACCTAAACTCCCACCAACTAATAGTAAATAACCTCCTATATCCACTAAATCATTAGGTAGTATTTGCAGTGGAAATATTCCTATTGGGTTATTAGTACCAAAAACACTGTTTATCCATAATTCTCTATCGAGTATATCCCCACTAGTAAATAGCAGTGCTATACCTATGCCAATTGGCATAATAGAACCTACAATTACAGCTGCTCGGCTTTTTATACCAATTATTTGTATTATTCCAGAAGCTAAAAAATAGATAAGAAAACCCGCAATAATATAAATTGCAAATCCAGGAATACCTAATATAATTCCGAGAACTTCAGCATTTGTAAACATATTTGGAAGATTAGTCATTATCCCTAAACCATTGGAATAAAAGGTTGATGGTATATTTGGAGGTATACTCATTGTATACCAAGAAAAAACATATGTAGCTAGAATTGTTATTATTCCTACCACTAAACTTGCAATTTTTCCAGATTCCATTTTGTATTACCTTTCTTCGTTTTGTAAAGCCTTTATATGAAATTTGTATTATAATTTAGTTTAAATTATATATATAATCTACTTATTAAGATTTTCGATAGTTTTAGATAAAATTGTTTAAAAAAAATTGAGTTTTTTTAGGAATTGGACAAAATATTCATTCTTAAGGACATTTATATCAATTTAAAATGTTTGTCTGAAAATATCCATTATACTTTTCTTGTAAAAATATTTTATTAAAATTATATATGTCCCTAAGAATGCAAAGGAGATTGATAGTATAAATACACGAGTTAAAGTGTCCCATGGAATACTAAAAATGACAGGCATTTCACTCATAAGCGCCATAGTAGACTCAAGAAGATAACCCGTGAAAGTTCCAATTATCGTACCCATAACGCCTGCAGAAAGTAAACTAATCATACTTTCAATTAAAAACATGTTTCTAACATTCCTAGTTTTCATACCCATTGATCTAAGTATCCCAATTTCAAATTTCCTCTCTAATACTACTGCATACATACTACTGACGAGACCAAAAATACTAATAATTATTGTAAATGTCAGTATCAATTCCATAAGGAACGATTGCCTTTCAGTCATCGCTTCGAAAAAATTAATTTTAGAAATTGCATCATCAATAATTATATTCTTGTCTTGATACATTGTACGAATATCATCTTTAGTTTCCTTGATGTTTTCTTCAGTCTTATCAATTAGATTTATAAATATCTTATCGACTATCATATCAGGTTCTCCAGGATTTTCAATTTTCATTAAACGCATGTAATTCTCTAAAGAGACCATTACACCTCCCCCATTAGCAGTCATTTCATTACTTCGAAAATTATAAAATCCAGGAATTCCCCCTGAAATTCCTACAACACGGAATAAAGTAACATTTCCTGGAGCTAATGGTTCATCTTTATAATCTTCTGGTTTATAAAATGTTAAGCGAATATATTGCCCTACTTCTTTAACTCCTATATAATCTGCTATGGATTTAGCAATTATACATGTATTATTATGACCAAATAATTCATTAAAGGAATAACCTGTATTACTCCCTTCACTTTGCCAAATTAATAGATTTTTATCGATTAAATCTACAAAATCCTCATTAATTCCTATAAAACCAGCTTGAACTACATCAAAATCCATCAAATCCCCTACAGTTGTCTTCAATTTCGAATCATCCTCTTCTCCAAAAAATTGAAGCATACTCATCATTTGTTCAGTAGATTCACTGCTAAAACCTACTTGTCCTTCACTTATCTCAAAAATTGTTGCTAATGTAGCTTGAAGATCGAATGTATTATGAAGTGTAATTGCTAGTTTGTCTATTCCTGGCAAAATCTCTATCTCTTCAACCATCTCAAGGGTTAAAGCATCTTCGGGATTAAGTAGACCTTGATTCATTAAAACCAAATCTGATCCATATTGGAATCTTAAAGTTAGATTCATATTTTCTGATTCCATCTCAGTTACGCTTGTAATAAAGAAAATAAACGAAAAACTAATAGCAAACATAATAACTGTACTTGTATTTCGTCTTCTATATCTTTTCAATGATATATTTATGATACTACTATATTTTCTTATAGCTGGTGAAATTATCCCTAAAAACACTTTTTGAATTATTGGAATTATTCCTACTGAAGCAAAGACCAATCCAACAACAATAGCAGCAAGCAATCCAATAAAAAGTGCTGAAGTTAACATAAAATCACCTGTAATAAAAATATTTGGCATTAAGACAAACACAACCATTCCAACCATAGCAATTGCAATTCCAGCAAGAAAACTTTTGACATTCATGCTCCCTTCTTTCTTAACTTCCCATCCTTCTTCTTTAGTTTGAAATGGAGTTATCGATTTAATGATATCTAACTTTGCAGTTTTAAAAGCAGGTAATAAAGATATTGCTAAAGATACAATAGTTCCTATTGAAAATACCATAAGAAGTGTGTCTGGTTGGATAACCCATTCTACTTCAGCAAACTCAAATTGAAACTGATATAGAGGAAAAAATCCTTGTGCAATTGGTATCATCAATGTATACCCTAAAATCATACCAATAATCGATCCAATCAACCCTAACATCAAGCCTTCAAATAAAACCATTTTTATACAATAAGCTTTCTTACTTCCAACTACTCGGACTACACCAAATTCTCTAATTCTCTCTTCTACAGATGTAGATAGAATGCTGTTTATCAAAATGCCTGTTATAAATGTGGAAAGAATCGTGATAAACCAAAACATTATTGTCACTGTCATTAATAAAAATTCTCCTCCCTGAAGTTCTTCTAATTTTGGTAAGCTGACTGTAAATTCATTGATATCTAGTCTCTCTTGTATATTTGCTCCAATATTTCGAAGTCTTCTGGTTGTTAAATCTAAATTACTGGCATCATAAACAGCTTTAGGATTAGTTATGGTTCCTACGACAAAATTTATTAAACCTTCTCGTTCTAAAAAATTCTGAGCTTGTTCTAGATTAATAAGAATTAAAGTATTTTCAAATTGCATGAATTTAAGATCTTGGACGCATATTTCAGAAACAGTTAAATTTAACTCATAAGTTTGATATTTTAAATTTATGATATCGCCTCTACTTACATTAAGAAGTTCTGCAACGTTCCATAGGATAACGCATTCCCCATTATCTGGTTCATCATCATAGATCTCATTAGTTTCGCTTCCTTCATCGTCTACTATGACTAAATCTCCCATATTTCCATTCGATGCTTCTTTCAAAAAGTCAAGGCCATATAATTGTAAGGACCCACTAGTGTTTATATTATATGAAGTCGTTTCTACTAACATCATTATTCGTGGAAATAATTCTTCAACACCCTTAATATCCTTTAATTCATCATTAATAATAGTTTCATCAAAGAAAGGATCATATGTTATATCCGTTTGTATTGTTCGTGTAATCATAATATCTGATTTTCCTGTTGATGAAGTAACGTATAAAAGATAATTATAATTTACTGTATCATTCAGCATTCCAATGGTAGTTAATAAAAATAATGAAATTGCAATACCAGATATTCCAAATATAGCTTTGGCTTTATCTCTTTTTATATCAAGCCATGAATGTTTGAAAAATTGCAGATTTATCCGTTTTCTAAGTTTATATAGAAAATTTCTTATTTCCATACCTTTTATTCATCACTTTTCCTAATCATTATTTATCTAGAATGCTAAATTTCTTTTTTTTAATTTTAAATTCCCTTAAAATTTTTCCCTCTTTAGCAAGGAATTCTTTGATTTCCTCCTTTTCTCTTCGAATTAATCTCACACCTTCACATTTTTTGTTTTTACAATAATAATAATCTCCTGGTTCATCTTTCCATGACCACTTTCCACAATTTGAACAGTTATAAGCAGCGTATATTTGGTCTCTATTACATATAGGGCATATTATATCAAATTTCATAGAATTAAACCAGGATCTGCAAAATTTACAATATAGAATTAATGGTCTACTTTCTTCTACTTCAGGTTCAATCAATTCAATTCTTTTAATCACTTGATCTTTATCAATATCTCTTAATCTTATTTTTTCAGCACGACTATCTCTTATTCTACCAATCCATACCTTTCCTTTTTTCTCTGCGAGGATATAAATAATAATTCCGATAGCAATAACAGATATAGCAATGACAATGTAAAAACCCCAATCTCGCCACCAGCTCATATTATGCACATTAACAGTTATGAATGCTTCTGCTTTATTTCCGGCTTTATCATATGCTACTATTCTAATTTCATATATTCCATCAATATATCGATTCGTGTCCCAAGTAAACCCTAAAACACTAGTATTACTATTAAATATGAGTTTACTTCTGTCTATACTATTGTTATTGAGGAAAATGTAAATTCTTGACTCATCTAATTCAATATTGTCGGAAACATTCGCTTCTATCTTAATTATCGAATTAATTGTCATATCTTGTTCAGGGCTAATAATCTGAATTTCAGGTGCTATAAAGTCTGTTGATTTATCATAACCTATGTAAATATTAGATATTAACCAACCATGTCCTGGATCAAATTCAAATGGAACATTGTCATTCGTTTGTAAAGTAAACTTAACCATTATGTCTTCATTGGAATATTGAGAAATATCAAATTTCTTACTTCCAATTAGATCATCATCGATATATTTAAATTCCCTTAGTACTATCCAAGTTTCTCCAAAGTCTTTAGAAATTGAAACAATACATTTATCTAATTGATCTTCAGGTTCATTAGGTTCAGTTTGTAAAGAAATTTTATAATCAAATTCTAAATAAATATTATATTCACTCCTTAAATGTAAGGGATATGTAATTAATTTTGCCTCCCAATTTGTGCCATATCCGTGTTCTGAACTTCTTCCATAACTCTCACCCATTCCTCCGTAGAGAAATGATTTATCTAGTCTAATAATTGGATGCCAAGAATTATCTGCTCCAAACCAAGCAGTTGTCTCTTTTGGTGAAGGCGTTCCTGTAACATAATAATCTGATATGCTTGTATTCGAGAAATTATATCCAATGAATTTATTTTCTTTATATACATTAAATTGTAAAGGATTTGGGTTGATAAATTCAAATAGAGAATTATTTTTATTATACCATTGACTTGAATTTATAAATTTTCCGTCAGAGAAATGAAATCTAAATGATTGATTAAATATTTCTTCTAAAATCAAAGATCTAATAAAATAAATCCCCCAATCTCCTAATATATTTGAGCTAGCATTCCAATCACCATAAGTATTATACATAGTGTAATTATTATCCGCCATCTCTAAATAGATATATTCTGGATAATTATTATCTAAATCATAATATTCAAACGAAAATGTAAATTTCTGATATTTTGATCCTTTTGTTAATGAAATAAAATTATTTGGATCAAAATTGAATGAAGGAGAATTCTCATTAGTATAGTTTTCAATAGCAAAATAATCTAAAATAAATCCTTTATAATTTATTGGATCAAAACTTTCATCCAAATCGGTCTCAAATCGAAATTGCATAAAATTGCCAATATATTGAGTTAAGTTTATTTTCTCTAAGAACCATTCTTCTTCAATATTAGTATATGTCCTTAAAGTAACCCAACCCGTCCAATTTAAATTTATTTCTAAGTAAAGAGAATCTCCTGAATTAATACTTACTCTAAATCCAAAATAAGCAAACGGTTGAGTATTATTCTCATTGATATTAGTTAAATTAAATAGAGGGCTAATTAAAGAACCATTTGGAAATACATTTTCAGCTAAATTAATAGGCTGATAAGTATAATTCAATGGGTAGTTATGATATGTACCAAAATATACTGAACTCCATGAATTTTCGTATAATCTGGATCTATTATCATTTATATTAGATTGATTAAGTAAATCCCATCCAGTACCTGTATATGTCCAATTACCTATTCCATCATTAAAATTATGTTGATTTGGGAATTGAATACTATCAGTTGGGAATTCAATTGAAATATTAAATTGTCCAATAGTTGGAAATCTGGTTTTATATTTTCCATCACTAGCAATAAAAAAATAGTTATAAATACCAGGTTTAGAAAATTGGATATAATCACTAATAAACATGGCACCGTCAGTATAGTTATTATCTGGAGCTGAGATATTTATTATTTGGGGTTGAAATAAAGTAATGTTTATAGATTATTCGATAATAATAACAAGAACTTCTTGAGGTGGAACATTCGAAGTATCATTATCATAATACTCAATATAAAATCTATAACTATCAATACTGTAATTCTTCTTTGGTTCATAGCCCCAATATTCTTGATAACTCATGATCGTTGTATTTTTTGAAACTCCTAAGTTAGGAGGGGGGTAATTTACCTCTGGAACTCTTAATTCTGGTGCAAATTTATTTTCAACTGTCGAGATATTCAAAGTAAAATCACTTTCCCCATTAATTGCCTTTACTATAATCATACAATTTGTTTGATTTTGTTTTGGAGTAAAATAAAAATAAGAAAAATTGCCATACCATTTCCTTGAAGATTCCAATAAAATAGGTTCTCCATATTGATTTGATTCATTTGAAAATAAAAACATGTCAAAATCTGAATCCATATCTGCAACTGATAAATTAAATATATATTGGATATTCTTATTTAACTTGATTTGACGAGCAAAAACATGATTCCCTAAAGCATTTACTCGAGAACTTACTAAATTCCCATTTATTGAATTATTTCCAAACAAGCTTTTAGTTAAAGCATCAATAGCGGCCTGAATATTTAATCTTCCATATCCTTCATGAATATCTTTCAATCCAGTTATCAAGGGGGCATCAGATAAAGATGGCGAGTATTGGCTTTCATCTAATGATGTAAAAGGGTCATCTTCCCGCTTAAGATTAGTTTCAGAAGCCGTCATGAGCAAGTATGCTTTTATTATATTTACCCACTCTGTTAAATTAAGATTATTCCATTGATTCCAGTTATCCCATTTAGCTTCTACCAATAAGTTAATCGCTGCTGATACAATTGCAGTTGCAATAGATGTTCCATAAGCCGGGGTTGCTTTATTTATATCTAAATCAGCAGAAATTATTGATCGATGCCCTGGCAATTTACTCCCACCAGGTGCAACGATATCAGGCTTAATGATGGATTGAATTCCTTTACCCATGCTACTATATGAAGTAACTTGATCATTATCATTTATTGCCCCGACTATAATAGCTTTTTTATTTTTTGCTAGTTGATTTAAAGATTCTGAAAGATTAATTCCAGTATTTCCAGCTGCAATTACTACTAATACGCCACTCTCAATCACATCATTAATAACTGAATTTACAAGTTTTACATCACCACCCAAAGTGCCAACACTTAAACAAACACTTATAATATGATATTTACTCCTATTTTGTATTACGCTAGCGAGAGCAGAAATCAAATCAGAAGTAAAACCATTTCCTGAATTATCCAATATTTTATATGCGACAATTTTTGTTGCATTAGCAATACCCGTAAAGTGAGCTGTATTCTCAATATAGACTTCAGGAAAGTAAGATACAATGGCGTTAATTGAAAAAATTGGTATAGCTTGAAATTGTTTATGATATTTGATATACAAATCATAAATTCCAAGTGTATCTTGAGTAATTCTTTGGTTAATTAGATAATAGTTATTAGGAATTACATTGTGGGTTTTATTAATTAATATTTCATCATGGTATAATTCGAACCAGAAATCATCTATGCCAGCTACTTGCCAATTCCATGAACAATTAATTAGAATATTTGAGTTAACTTTTGAAGCATTAAATGAGAATATTTTCAAAGTATAATTGCTTGGTGCTGAAAATTCATCAAATAATTCTGTATGAGAATAATTTCGGTTTATCCTAATTACTGAAGGATTAATAGAATCATATGGATCGATACCAGTACCAGAAATAATGGAAGATATTAAGGTTCCATGACCATTATCGTCAGATATAGATTGGGCATCTACAAAGTTTTGCCAGCCTACGATATCTCCACTTAAATCGGAAGGATTATACCCATTTGGAAAAAAATTATGACTGGGATTGATTCCAGTATCTAATACTGCAACAGATGAATTTGTATTTCCCTTTAATCCATCTAAATACCATGTAGAATTAAATGCTTCAGATTGTACAGAAGCATAGTTCATTTGGGCTTCTATAACTTCATCATCTTCAATATTAGCATCTGGAAATTCTTGTTTATATAATAATAAATTTGCTTCGCTAGGCATGGTTCCTGCAAAACCAGATTTTGATTTGAATAAATTGTTCCACTCTGTCTTGATTGTACCTCCATAAAATTCAAATCTTGTCTTTGCTGTGTTATCATAGAATGATTGATTAAAGAAAACAATGATATTTTCATTATAGCTATTTGATGTTTTACGTTTAGCTTCAGGTTGATTCTCTATTATTTGATCATTTAAGGTTTCATTTGCAAATAGATTATTAAAAACTAAGTTTGTGAATAAAATTACCAGGATTATCAGTATGCCAATGGAACGTAATCGATTTTTTCTTATATATAATCCCCTCTATTCTTTATAATTAATTGAATTAATTTTTGAATCATTTGACTTATTATCTAATTCATTTCTAGATTTATTTGCTAAATAATTTAACCTGTCTCTTAGATTGTGCTCTATTTTAAGAACTGCTTCCCTTGAGCTTAGTTCAAAAATGCTTATTTCAGATCTTTGGAAGTGTCTTTTCTTCTTCTTATATTTTTTGATCTGCCAATAATATATAAACAAAATTATGAGAGTAATCAGAAGAGGCAATATTAGATAACTATACCGCCTAAAATTTGGAGTTATGATTTTTATATTAATGCTGTTAGATAGTACCGTTTTTTCATGAAGATAGTAAAATTTAATATTTGCTGGATTCAAACTTATAAATGCTTGTCTTTTTCCTTTAATTGTATAATTGAATGTTTTTTTTTCATTTGGATCCAAGGATTCAATCAAATTAACTAATTTGCCATCTAATAATGAGAAATCTGATTGAGAATAACTTATAATGTCATTGATTTTTATATTTTCAATCGTGATAGTCCCTGTATTTTCCACTTCAATAAAGACAGTTATCACATCACCTATCTCTATTTGATTTTTATCAACTGATTTAGTTATAGTAAAATTAATAGTCCCTAATATTTTGGATGTTGAACTATAAATTTGTATTGTTTTACTTTCTAAGCTTTCAATAAAATTAATGGGTGGATAATAATATCCTTTCCACCCAACCTTTTTTAAAGAAATGTTAAAAGTTATAGTTTCATTATAGTTGAAATCTTCAAAATTTAAGGAATTATTATCTAGTCTTTTTAAATCTCCATACTGATCATTCATTGAAATATTAATATTTGGAATTTTAATTCCGATTGGACCGGTATTAATAATATTTACTGTTAAATTAAATATATCTCCAATGGCGGGAGCATCATTAATAGGGTTTGGATTATAGTTAATCTCAATAGTTCTAATGAAAGGCATTTTATTTATATAGTCAACAGGCGCGGAGATGCAAACCTCATTTGTCACACTAATCAATCTAGAGGAATTTCCTCCTTCTATATTCTTTGGATTATTATATTGAATCAAAATTTCACTAATCGAAATTGAATTTGGGACATAAAAAGTAAAATTGATGGTCTTTTCTTCAAAAGGAGCAAGCTCTGGTAAATAATATGTTAAATTGTTATTTTGAAGTGTAAAATTATTAATTTTCTCTATTATACCTGGAATCAATAAAGAAATGCTTATATTTTTAGCAATCTCGGAACCAATATTCTTAAAAGTAATAATGTAGGTATTTAACTCTCCTGAAGTTGAACTATATTTAGTTAAGTATGATGTAGCGACTATTGATGCTCCATCATAAGTACTGAGGGGAATAGAATTAGAACGTCTTTCATATTGAACATAACTAGAAAGCGAACTATATGCAACCCTAGACCCAGAATCGTCATTATAATTAATATCCCTTGTTGAATATTCTATATCTAAATCATTTATTGAGATATTAAATTCTACTGAATTAATTGATAAGATTTTAAAAAGAACGATATAATTTTCAGGATCTAAAGGGTAAAATAACCAATCTAGAGTATTATTTCTATTTATAAACGAGAATGTCCAAGTATTATTTATAGCTGAATCTAAATATGGATTCATATCTTGGAACTCTTCAATTTCAAAGTTAAAAATCCTAAAATCTAAAGAATCTAAACCATCTGGAGCGCTGAAATTTATTATGATGGAAACCATTTCTAATGTATTATTAACAAAATCAATCCTAGTATCATTTTTAAAAATAAAATTAATCTCAATATTTTGTTCTAAAAATTTTTCAACAGAGCCAATAATCCAACTATCATTATCATTCAATAAAGCCATTTCTGGTGTTGTTCCATCAAGGCTAATACCAGATACTACTTCAGGAGTTTGTGGAGATATTTCAATAGAAAAGTTATTTCTATAAAAAGGAGAAAATGTATCGATATTTGAAAGAGAAACATTTTCAACTTGATAAGATATTATCTCTCCAGGATTTAATCTCCAATTTTCATCATTCCTAATACTATATTCATTCGTGAATAATTCTTTGATAATAGAGATAGGGAACAAAGGGTTAAAATATTCACTATAATCATTATATACATCATCAATTATTATATCTGCATTCTCATTATAAGGCCATACATTAGTAAAATTAAGGAAATTGGGATAAAAAGCATCATATATCCCTACACCATAAGTATCAAAATAAAATATTCGAGGATCTTCATCAAAATTATAAAAATCTTCTATTGAATTATATTGATTTGGATAATATCTTTGTATTGACTCCCACATAACATTTTTAAAATCTTCTAAATTTTCTTCACTGCTTATTACAGTTAAGAAATCATCTAGTTCTAAAGGTAATTGAGTAGGCACTCCCCAAGCTGTTGTATTTCCTACATTTTCTGCAGATATATAGTAAGAAAAGTTGCGAAATACTCCGTATGATGCATTTTCTCCAATTAATTCTTTTTTAAGTATTAAATTAGGTTCAGAATTAGAAATATTATATGTAATCGTAAGATCTTGAATAGGATTTATAATCCCTGTCGGGATAAATGAGAACCCTTGGAACCCAAATTGCAGCAATAGATTAATAATATCAGATGGGTCTTGCTTGTTTACTGGTTTAATATACGAATGTTTTATTCCCTCTTCACTTACCCAAAATAAATCAAATGAATACTCTTTAAGAGACTCAACATCAAAATCTACCCCTGCATAATAAAAGAGTAAAGCTAGTTGTTCTAGAAGGTAATCATCAAATTTAAAATTCATTGGAGTAGTATTGATGATATCCGTACATAAGATATTTATTTCAATATTACTCAAGATAGCACCTGTTAATGCAATAAAAATTTTCTCACTTGGAGCCAATGGAGCTCCACTATAACCTATAGCGTCCCATAAATTGAATTTATACTGAGTATTCCCAATTTTAGTAATTCCTTCGGGCAAACCTTCATATTGGATTGATATGCTTGTATAATGTGAGTTATTTCTTAATGTAAAAGCACTAAATATGTCAACGAATTGTTTTAATTCATCTTCTGAAACTGTAGCATTGAATAAATAACCATAATTCTCTAATATGGCATCAAATTGATCTAAAAGGCTTTCTAATTCTAAATTTTCAAGAAATGACAAATCTAGAAAATCTAAATTGAAATTAACTTGATCAGTTGTAATATTAAAATCTCCTTCAAAAAAATCTAATGAGTTAAGTAGGATCAATGATGAAGATAGGTGGTTATTTTGTAAATAATTCTGATTTGTTAATCTATTAATGTCCAACGCTTTCCAATATCCATCCATCGGAAAATTAGCTGTTAATTCATTAAAAAAACATTTCCATTCTGGACAAGAACCAATAAAAGGGAAGAAATTAGGCTCTGTAGTATTGACCATTATTAGATCAATTTTGAATTTCCTTTTAATTATTTCAAGTGCTCTATTTGCCCTTAATTTAGCATCATCGGTATTCACATCATGATCATAATAAAGAAATCCAACAAAATTGTTAAAACTCATACTATACTGAGAAGTTATTTCATTCTCAGTCATTATTCTTGGAAAAATACCAGGATTGATTCCATTTGACACACTTAAAATTATATTACATTTATAAAACGCGGGGTCATTTGAATCAAATTGAGAAAGAATATTTGTGTCGTTTGTAAAAAGCGATTGTTTTATTATAGATTTATTCCCTGCTACAAAGGCATTAATTTTTTCAGCGTAAAGATCTGATCCTGCAACATCTGAATTCTTTAGAGTATCACTTTCATAATCCATTAAATTCTTTTTTTCAATATCCATTATGTTAATATATTTTTCAAAAATTGAGCTTAAGGACGATAGAAAAACTATAAAAACTAGAATAAAAATTATAATTAACTTTTTGTTTTTAATCTTTTTCTACCTCCTTAAAGCGTTTCTCTATATATTTCAACTATTTTTTGCTTTCTTGCTTTTCTCAATAATATCTTCATTCCTAGAAATATCATTATGACAGAAAGTGTATAAATTAGAATTATATTCGTCCATGGTACATAAAGCACGGTGGGCATCCCCACGAGTGTGCCCATCAATTGACTAGTTACAAGCCAGCTAGTTAACCATCCAACTACTATGCCAATTGTACCACTGCTAATCATAATTATAAGGGATTCAAGGATAAACATTCGATTAATTTCTCTACCTTTTAAACCTAATGTTCTAACAATACCTATTTCTTTTTTCCTTTCAATAATCGTTGAATATGATGAAGACAATAATCCAAAAATGCATATAAAAACAGTAGTAAGAGCTATTAATGTAAATAATATATCTAATACAAAAAAAGCAGATTGTTGCTGTGCTATCCTTCTTATTAAATTGGTAATATCATAATTATAATCTATTTGATATAACTCATCAATTAATTCTTCAATATAATGAGCTTGTGATAATTTGTCTTCTCGGAGTTTAATAAAAATTCTATCTAAATAAGGTATTGGAGGGATATCCATAATTTCAATATATATTTCTTGAGAAATTAATACTCCTCCTCTTGAAGCTTGCATTTGAGATGCCCCAAATTCCCGACCAAAACCAGGTATGCTTTTAGCTGCTCCAACAATTAAAAAAGGATAAACTTCCAATTCATCTCCTCTATGGATTACAATTCGAATTCTGTCCCCAAAATATAAATTCATGCTTATTGAAATTGCTTCAGAAATAATGCAAGTATATATTTGATTATTATGGAAAAGATTACTGAAAGAATAGTCTATATTTCCTGAAGTCATTTCTATCAATTCACTTTTTACTGTAAAAGGATATTCTTCATC
>JBHLNL010000128.1:0-10101 GCA_048941605.1 Promethearchaeota archaeon
GAAGTTCCCTTAGAAAACGACCAATTTTACATTGCAATGTTGTATGGTATGCTCTATAGACCTGAACCGTGGTATAAACCTGATGGCGGTCCTATGGGCTCCATAATGTCGGAAGTCAACGTAATTACTATTGGAAGAGCCCAAATTATCACTATGCCCGGAGAAGTCCTACCCAGCATAGGATATCGCTTGAGAGAAGCTATGACAGGAAAATTTAAATTCCAGATAGGTCTTGGTAATGACGAGTTAGGTTATATAATTCCTGAAGATGAGTGGGATATCACACAATACGAAGAATCGATGTCTGTCGGCATACAAACTGGTATTGTGATGGAAGCAATTCTTATGGAGATGTTGGAGGAAACTTAAATCCATTGAGAAAAACAGATTCTAAAATGAATATCATAAATTAATTATTCTTTTTTTTTTTTAATATTTGGAGTATTGCCCCTCTTCCTAATTGAATATTTGCACTATTTAAGCGTTTTGTATAAATCTATTCAAAATTCGTAAACTTTTTTAATTTTATGACTTAGAGATCTATATAAATAAAAGAAATATCAAAAAAATAATTCATTAATTAAATTAATTATAAGTGAAAAAAAATGGCACAATTAGGCGGAACACCCGTATTAATAATGAAAGAAGGTACAGAAAGACAACGTGGTAGAGATGCTATGCAAAATAATATTGCTGCTGCTATTGTTATCGCTGAAGCTGTGAGAACATCACTTGGACCTAGAGGTATGGATAAAATGCTTGTAGACCAGTTCGGAGATGTAGTCATTACAAACGACGGAGCCACTATCTTAAAAGAAATTGATGTGCAACATCCAGCTGCTAAAATGATGGTTGAAGTTGCAAAAACACAAGATTCGGAAGTTGGTGATGGAACAACAACATCAGTTATTCTTGCTGGAGAACTTTTAAAACGCGCTAAAAAATTATTAGAACAGAAAATCCATCCAACAGTAATAACCGAAGGTTTTCGGAAAGCAGCTGATAAAGCAATTGAAATTTTAGAAAATATCTCAGTAAAAAGCGGAATTGAAGATGAAGAAGGATTAAAAAATGCTGCGATGACTTGTATGTCAAGTAAAATTGTCTCTGAATCAAAAGAGAAACTCGCTCAGATCTGTATGAGTGCAATTAAAGCTATTGCTGAAAAGAAAGAGGATGGAACTTGGGTTGCAGATATTGAAAAAGTTCAAATTCAAAAGAAAGAGGGAGATTCAATCGATGACACAAATTTAATTCAAGGCATTATCTTAGATAAGGAAGTAGTAAGTCCTGGTATGCCAAAAAGCATTAAAGACGCTAAAATATTACTTCTACAAAGTGCTATAGAAATTGAAAAGACTGAATTTGATACTAAACTTCAAATTACCAGTCCAGAACAAATACAGGAATTTTTAGATGAAGAAGAGCATATGCTAAGAAGTATGGCTGAAAAAATCAAAAAATCTGGTGCAAATGTAGTAATATCCCAAAAAGGAATTGATGACATGGCTCAACACTTCCTCTCTAAAGCAGGTATTACAGCAATAAGACGAGTTAAAAAATCTGATATTGAAAAACTCTCAAAAGCTACTGGTGGTACAATTTTTACAAACCTTGATGATATTACCCCTGATAAACTTGGATGGGCTGGTTTGGTAGAAGAACGTAAAATTATGAATGATTCATGGATTTTCATCGAAGAATGTAAAGATCCTAAATCTGTTGTAATTCTTATAAGAGGTGGTACTGAGCTTATCGTTGATGAAGTTGATAGAGCTATTCATGATGCATTATGCGTAGTTAGAGATGTCGTTGAAGACCAAAAACTTGTTGGAGGTGGCGGTGCACCTGAACTAGAAACTGCTATTCAATTAAGAAAGTATGCTTCTACTCTTGGTGGCCGTGAACAATTAGCTGTTGAAATTTTTGCAGATTCACTAGATATCATCCCAAAAACACTAGCTGAAAACGCTGGCCTTGACCAAATTGACAGTCTTATGAAATTAAGAGCCGATCATCAAAAAGGTAATAAATTTGCCGGTCTCGACTTAGATACCGGGAATGTTGTTATGGACATGGCAAAAATAGGCGTCGTCGAACCAACAGTAGTAAAAGTTCAAGCGATTAAAAGCTCAACCGAAGCTACATCAATGATTTTACGCATTGATGATGTGATAGCAAGCGCTAAATCTGCAATGCCTCCGGGGATGCCTCCTGGTGGAATGCCACCTGGTATGGGAGGCATGGGCGGTATGGGTGGTATGGGCGGTATGCCTCCAGATATGTATTAAACAATTTAATTATTTTTCTTAATTTATTTTTTCTTTCTATTTTTTATTAATTTTTTAGATGTATTTTGGGTTAGTTCACATCCGAGGATATCGATTTATAGTATTGGGAATAATTATTCCTACTACTTTATAAAGAATATCAATTTAAATATAATGTCGCCTAAGAAGGGAATTCATAGAGAATCTGAATAAAAATTGGATTTCGCCCTCTTTTAGACTCAAGTGAGTTTAATATCTCTTCTTGTTTTAATTAATTGATTCAGATTTCTTTTCCCTTTCTTACCTTTGCCTTTAAGGACGGCAAGAACTTAACTCTTAAGTAAAGATTATATTTTGGGCTGATTAGTATTCAATTGTGTCTCTTCCATTGATAGATCATTGAACTTTTTATTCTGTTCCTTACGTATTTTGCGATAAGATATTAATTGAATTAACCCAGGAATCATTAGAATTATGCTCCAAATTGTAAGACCTACAGCTCCATAAAGTATTAGACCACTCATGCCCCCCATCATATAACCATATGCAATATAATGCCGCCAAAGGTACCCAGCAAGTATTAGGAATATTATTCCTAAAATTAGTACTGTCAATCCTGAAATAAATTTTCTACGAATTTTGCGTTTTTGCTTATCTAGGTTTGATTTATTAATTTCGTTTACCTTTGATTTTTCTTCTGATTTTGAAGTTGAGTTCATTTTATTTTCGCCATACTTTTATAGACAGTAATGGAGAAAAATCATGACGGTGAATATTTAACTTTTTTGTCTATTCTAAAAATTTGAAGGTTAATAATTACCTCATTTAAAATATTTTTTTAATAAAAAAAAAGAGGGTTGAATTGTAATAAAAATTAGAAAAAAATTAAAGAATTAATTTACTAATCGTTTGTAATGAGTGATGATGTTTTTTTAAAGTTGAGGGAATTTTTAAATCAGTTCCCTTTAGGATATCCCCAATCACCATCTGGTGTTGAAATTAAAATTCTAAAAAGACTTTTTACTGCCGAAGAAGCAAATGTAGCAATAAAATTGACCCATACTCCTGAAACTGCGGAAAAAATTGCTAAAAGAACAGGGATGGATGTTAATTATTTGAAAGATAATCTAGAGGTAATGGCAAAAAAAGGGTTAGTTTTTCGAATGCGAAGAGATGATCAAACTTTATTCAATGCAATACCTTTTATGATTGGCTTATATGAATATTCTGTTAAAAAAGTAGATGAGGAGCTCGCAAAATTGTTCAAGGAATACTATGATACAGCATATCAACAAGAGATGGCTATTAGTAATGTTCCAGGATTTAAAGTAGTCCCCATTGAAGAAACAATTGAACCTAATACTTCACTTTATCCCTATCAAAAATTGAAGGAGAGCATAAGAAATGCTAGAGTGATTTCTGTAACAGATTGTATTTGCCGTAAAGAAGCTAGATTAAATGGAGAAGGATGTGATTATCCTATTGAAACTTGTCTCAGCTTCGGAGTTGCTGCCGAATATTATATTGAAAACGGAATTGGACGACAAATAACTGTTGAGGAAGCGATAAGAATTATTGAGGAAGCAGACAAGGCAGGATTAGTACATGCGGGAGCTAATTCTAAACATTTATCAAATATATGTAATTGTTGCCCATGTTGCTGCGCATCAATGAAAGGGATTACTGAAAAGGGCTTTGATAAACATATGTTTATGAATGCTATGTTTGAATCAATTATAGATGAAGAAATCTGTGTTAGTTGCGGAACATGTGTTGAGCGGTGCCCTGTGGGAGCAATAGAAATAAATGATAACGCTATAGTCTCAAGAGAAAAATGTCTTGGATGCGGTTTATGCGCTACAGTTTGTCCTGAGGAAGCAATAACTCTACTATTGAGAGAAGATGGAGAGGAACCTTTTAACAGAGTCATGGAGTGGGGACTAGCAACGCTTGAGGGAAAAAGAAAAAATCTTAACTTATAGAACATATTTGGGAACGAAAAATCATTAATATTAATTGGCTTAATTTTTTTTATTTTTGGAATCATAAATTTATGGCGAATTAGCCAAAAGCAAAACACTTATCTATAAAAAGAAATTTTTTTCTGATTTCTATTTTTCTTTTATACGTTTCTGATTATTCTCGAGTTTATCAACCCATTTCTTGATGGTTATCATACTTACATATTGTTCATCTGCGATTTCTTGAATATTCTTTTCCAAATTATAATGTTGGTGTCTTAACCATTCTAAATTCATATAATCTTGTTTTTCTATTCTCTTTTTAGGTTTATCTCTAAAAATTTTCAAACAGTTTGGACATTTAAAGGCTAATTTCTCTTCCTCTATTTCTAATGTTTCCAAAGAAATACGACAATAAGGACAGCTTCTCAGGGGTAATATATTGATTATATATCTCTTAACTATTATTATAAATATTGATAGAAGTCCCCAATAAAAACCGGGTAATACTTGTGTACTTACTTGATAGTCCCAATAGTAATAAAATTCTTCTGTAACCAACGAATATACAAAATACGGTATAATAAGGCAGCCAAAAAGACCTAGAACCATTAAGCCAAGACTATAAATATAAATTGAGCGATCCACATCTTTATATAATATAAGTTGCATAAAGACTCCCGTTAGAAAGAATATAGAAAGGATGATATTTACAAATGGACCATATGGACTATTGTAAGGATAAGAAAACATTCCATAATTCCAGAATATATAGAAAGGTTCGGAATACCCAAATTCTCTCAGATACCATGTAACCTGAAAAATTCCAGATAAAATTGTTAGTATTGCAAAAATAAGGATACTTACATTGAAGGATAACTTAATTAAATTGTTTTTACTTGAGGATTTCATCTTATTACTATTAATATCAATTAGACTAATAAATATTACCATAATATCGATTCCGTTGATTAACGGAATATCTCAGGTATAAAGTAGTATAATCATATTTGTATTAAACTTAAATTTGAAGAATTCAATTTGTATATTATGAAATTCATTGATTTATCTACCCCAATCTACAATAATACTTTAGGTGAATTACCTATAATGGCACCTAAAATAGAATATAGTGATCATGATGCTGGTACTGAACAATTATCTTTTATATATCCAAAAATAATACCAGATCAGCATTTACCCCTTGGGAAGGGTTGGGCAACTGAAACAATTACATTAGGAACACATAGTGGAACGCATATGGATGCTCCGTGGCATTATGGCCCAATTCAAGATAGGGAAATTGGAGAAAAAGAAGCGATGAAAATTGACGAGGTTCCCCTAGAATGGTGTATTGGCCCCTTAATCGTGTTAGATTTAAAAGACAAGGAAGATGGATATTTTATGGCACCTGAAGATATAGACCAAAAGTTAGACGATATAGGGCATAAATTACAAGAAGGAGATATTCTATGCCTTAATACTAATGCCGCTAAGTTTTTTGGAACTCCGAAATACATGTATTATGGAGCTGGAGTAGGGAAAGAAGGAACTTTACATATAATAAGACAAGGTGTTCATATCGTAGGAACAGATGCATGGTCTTGGGATCCTCCACTTCCATTAACAGCAAAAAAATGGAAAGTAACTGTAAAAGCTAAGCACCCAAATCCTTCCATAATTTGGGAAGGCCACTTTGCAGGTATTGAATTGGGATATTTCCAAATGGAAAAATTGACAAATTTAGATAAGGTACCTCCTGTAGGAGCTACGATTTATTGCTTTCCTATAAAGATTGCTCACGCCAGTGCTGGTTGGGTTCGTGCTGTAGCAACAATTCCAGAATAAAAAGAAATGGAAGAATCAAGATCATTCCAATCATCATGTGTAAAAAGATTATCAGTATTTTGTTTATCCCTTGTCTTCTAAATGTTTTGAGTTACTCTCAAGCTTATCAACCCACTTCTTGATGGTTATCATACTTACGTTTTGTTCATTTGCGATTTCTTGAACACTTTTCTCCAAATCATAATATTGATGCTTTAACCACACTTCATTCATATAATCTTGTTTTTCTATTCTTTTTTTAGGTTTTTTAGGTTTATCTCTGAAAATTTTCAAACATTTTGGACATTGGAAGACTTTTTTCTCTTCCTCTTCTAATCGTCCCATAGAAACACTACAATAAGGGCATCTTCTCTTATTTCTTGTCTTTATATAACCAAAAATTACTAGTGGTATTAAGATTATAAAAAAAACCAAAAAAAGAAGAGATATAAAACTTAAAATCACTGTAGATATAGAACTTAAAATAAAGACAGATATTATGGTATATTCTATCAAATCATCATCCATAATAATAATATTAGATATCTTCAGTATTTAATATTATAGATATATATAGCTAAATCAAGTACTATAATCAAATTTTTGGTAGCAAAAAACAAAAATAAAAAAAAAAAGTTATACTGTTAAGATTTTCTTCTTCTTATCCATAAAACTATTAATATTGATGCTATTATGATTGGTGCTGCATATCCCGAAGCAATAAGGAGAACCATCCACCATGGAGTTATTGGTACACCATAATCTGGAATAATGGTAAAATTATAAAGTAGTGTCTGGGCTTCATAATAATTTTTATTTGCCTGGATTTCAACTGTTTTTAATCCATCAGAGGTAATAGTGCTACAATCTACAGATATCAGATAATAGCCGGTAGTGCCATTATTTAGACTTGTGGATTGCCATCCTTGTCCATCAATGTTAAAATCGATTGATGCACCATCTATAGCAGTATTGAGATTAACATCTTCATAATAGACTATAATATCGAAGATTGCATAGGGGGGGTAATAATCTCCTTGGTTTGGTGTTTTTAGAGTTAAATCTGTTTGAGCCATTACAGTTAAAGTTTTTTCTATAAAACCTGCAGCTGTATTGTTATTCCAAAATACCTGGACACGGAATTCTCCATATTTAGTAACTGTATCGGATACATCCCAAGCTCCGAGATAAAATTTTGAACCCGAATCAAATGTGGAATTAATTGATGTAAAATTTATGTAATTATTTATGAGAGCTGGGCTATAGACACTCAAATTGAAAACTCCATTATCTTGAGTTATTTCTTCTTTGAAGGTGGCATTGAAATGAACTACATCTGTATAATTTATAATATCCACTGGATTTGAATCTATAAAAGTTCCGATTGATTCTAAGAGATTTTCTGAAGTAGCAGTAAGGTACCAGTATGTTCCGTTTCCAGCATTTAATACTTCGATATTTTTATAACCATTATCTTCAGAACCTATTAGTACCTCATCTGTTTTATTTATAACTCCGTTGAATACATTTACATTATTCCAGCGAGCAGGAATTGTAAAATTTATCCTATAGTCGCTTAACCTCGGATCAAAAAAGTTTAATCCAACGTTTCGAGAAATATTCCACAGAACATTTTGTCCACTGCCTAATACTGTAAACTCAGAATTTGCAATTAAATCACCATTAATGTAGTTAATTTGAACCTGAGTTATTTTACACGATACATCCCACCAATCTGCTGATAATTCGAATTCTAATTCACCAGAAGAACTTGAATATTTTTCAATTGAAATCCAATAGCCTGAACCAAATTTTTTACTAAAACCTACAACAGCTGAATTATTTACCTTTAAAGCAATATCTTCAGGATTAGGGAAATTTATATGAGGTTTTAAACCAATTTTTAAAGTAAAATCCACAGTTTGACCTGCTATTGTGATTAATTGATACCCTGAAGGACCTCCAATCGTATAAGCATCCATTTCATCGTCATTATCACCGATAATATCATCACGACTCATATACCACCAAGAATCATCATCAACATCTTGCATTTTAACATAGAAAGTATTATTATCGGTATCAGAAATATTTAGAAACGTGTTAAGATTCGTAAAATTATACCAATCCTCGAAATTATTAAATAAAACCGTATCTATTGGCACTACTGTAGCATATACTCCTAATGGTTCATTTCTTGTCCCTGTCCAATTAGAATTATATATTTGTACTCTCATATTACCACTATAGATATCATCATCGTTCCATAAAATCGTGGAAATATTATCCAAAATACAACTGCCTGGGATGGTGAAACCACCGAAAGAAGGTGTTCCAGTTATTCCAAAATCCCAGCCTAATCCACCAGTTTGATTTTCAACAATTATTTCCTTATTATTATAACTTATATAAGGAGATAATCCCAATTTTAATCCAAAATCGACTGTCTCAGAAAAATCCTCAACCATTTCCCATCTCATATAAAAACTATGCCATTTTAAACTAATTGACTCATCAACATTATCTCCACCTGTACCATCACGATTATACCACCATCTTCCATTAGCATTTGCTTCATTTCGGTCCCAAAGTCCAATAAACCAAGTATTATTTTCCGTTAAAGAATTGTTCAGATAAAACTGGATATTCCTAACTGTATACCATTCATCATTACCAGAGAAATTGAATCTTGCTAAAAATGTGTAATCATTTATGTCAGATCCCCCTGGTATAAATGTTGAGTTTATGGGATCCCATGTTGCATTATATAAAACCATATCAATCGTACTATTATTAGGAGAATCATCATTATCAAGATATACTGAAACATTATTTAATAAGCAGTCTTTATTAGCAACAAAAGAGGTTACACATGGACGAAAATTTGTAAAATCTGATGGATTTGCCCAATTAATTGAGTCTTCTATAACCAATGATTTATTAGGTGCATAGATTTCATCAATTGATATATTCACATAAGAACTACTAAAATCCTCGACTTTAGGACAAGGCTCATAGAATATATTTTTAGTAGGATCGGAAATATTCGAAATTTTGATAATAGATGTATCTAGGAGCGATTGGTGTAAAGTAATGTTTATTTTTTCCCCAGATCCTTCAATAGAAGGTGTGTAATCTGCGGATTTTAATTCTTCAAGCCTTTTTTGATTGGTTTTATCCAAGTTATTATTCAGATAATTGAAATCACTTAAACTAAAGGATGAGAAAACTAGGATCAAACCTACAATAATTAATTTTAAATTATGAACTGATTTCGTTTTCATTTTAGATTTCGCTATATATTATAATTAGAATAAGTATAAAATTGACAAAAAAGTATTTAACACTTTTGGAAATTATAGAGATGCAGTCTTCGATTTAAAAAATTCATAATAAATCGGCTCTTCTTCTTTGTCTCATTAAAAGAATAAATGCTGCAATAGTTATTATAACCGGTCCTCCAAATAAAATTGTGTAAAGGATAATTTCTCTCCATGGGATTATTGGTTGTGCTGGATATTTTGGCTCATCTATATCAATTATATAATAATTTGCAAAAGGGCTCATCAACGGATAGTTATCATTATCTCCACCGATGCTGAATGATGTATCTCCAATTCCATCATAATTTGCATCATTTCCAATGTAAGTGTCATAATAATTACCAAGATAATTCGTGTAGTTATTCCCATTATAGGTGTATATAAATTTTGAAGGTGAACTCCATATGTTTGATGAATATTGAGAAAAAACATGTATAGAGTTGTCAAAGAAATTATTGAAATAAATAATATTTTCATCACTATACCTTAATTCCAATCCATTTCCGTTAGAACTTACCGTATTTTTCAAGAAAGTATTACTTAAAGAAGAATATAAATATAACCCATAGGAGTTGTTAGTCACATTATTTCCTATGAATTTGTTGTAATTAATTGAAGATAAATAAAATCCAAAATCATTGTTATTTACTTTGTTTTCCAAAATTGTATTATCATTAGCTTCGTTTAGTGTAATGCCATAGCCGTTGTTATTCACACTGT
>JBHLNL010000129.1:0-10038 GCA_048941605.1 Promethearchaeota archaeon
ATATCATTAGTTTTCATAATGAATAGAGATATCTCCACTTTTGATGTATGTATCATTGGTGGAAGTATAGCTGGCAATTATTTATGCTTCTTATTATCTAAGATAAATTTGAAGATAGTTGTTATTGAAGAACATGAGGAAGTAGGGTTACCTCTTCAGTGTACCGGAATTATTTCTCAAAAGCTTAGTAAATTGATTGATTTACCAAATAATCTCACCACAAACCGGATAAATACAGCTAAATTCGTTGGACCTTCAGGAGCATCAATAAAATTATCTGGTAATGAAAATCCATATATTATTGATAGAATCGAGTTAGATCGTTTATTTTTTAATAATATAAAAGGCAATGAAAATATCTCCTATTTGTTTGGGGAAAAATTTAAGTCCTTTAAATATTTAAAGGAAGATCATCAAAAAATTGTAATAGTTGAAACATCCAAAAGAAAATTAAAAGCTAGAGTATTAGTCGGATGTGATGGCCCCTTATCCTCAGTAGCAAGAATCCTAAAAGTTAAAAATAAGAATCTCTATGCAATTCAAATTCGCATTAAAGACCATTTTAACGAAAATGAAGCTGTTATGTTTTTTGACCAAAGATGGAAAGAATTATTTGGTTGGATCGTTCCAGAAGGAAAAAACGTTTACAGAATTGGCATGGCATGCTTAAAAGATGTTAAAAAGAATTTCTATGTATTTTTAAAAAGACTTAAAATAAAACCAGAACATAAGATTGATCAACAGGGTGGACTCATACCTTATGGTTTAATGAACAAGCTTGCTTTTGAGAATGTTTTGTTATTAGGAGATTCAGCAGGGCAAGTAAAAGCTACTACTGGTGGGGGAATCATAATGCTTTTAACAGCTGCTAAATATGCAGCACATTGTATTAAAACGTGTTTTAAAAAAAGCAAATTTTCACGTGGAATAATTAAGAAATATTATGAAAAACCATGTAAATCTATTATCGGGAAAGAAATAAAAACCCACTATTTGATTCGAGCTTTTTTAGAAAAATTTGATTCAAATGATTTTGAAAAAGTCTTTCAAATAATAAAAACTAGTGAAATTGAAAACTTAATCTCCTTTTATGGTGATATGGACTTTCCCAGAGCTTTAATCTTTAAAATAGTGAAAAATCCTCTATTCCTTCCTTTCCTAATAAAATTTCTTTTAAAAAATCCTCAAATTATTACTAAGATAATTCGTAGCATTTAGTTTTAAATAGGAGGAACCATAGAAAAGAATGCAATTTGGTTGAATAGGAAATACCAAATGAGCATAAATACAAGTAAAATTACAGTTGATATTAATCCAAATCCCTTAACTCCCCTTGGGATACCTAAACCCTCTTCATTTTTCCTTTGCACAAAAGCTCTTACCATTGCTACAATGTATATTAAAACAACGATTATTGCAACGATCCATAAAAATAACATAAATAACGATAAGGTGTATACAGGAAAACTGTTTAACCAAACCCAAAACCTAATTATTAAGAAAGTAGGAATTGCAGCATATAAAACTGCTGTAAACAAGAAAACAATGCCCCACGCTATTCCTTTAATTGCCATTTTTATTGATTTTAAATGTAATTCGGTATTGAATGCTTTACTATTTTTATTTATTATATTTATAATAATTTAAAAGATTTTTTAGAGATTATAAGAATCTAAAAGTTCTTATCAAGTGATATTATATTATTTTCTTTATCAACCATCGCATAGCTTCCATAACTTTTTCATCTTCTTTTAAAATATTAATTGGAAAATACTTTACCTTAACACCAATTTCCCTTAATTCATTAATTTCAAAAATCTCATTGATAAAATCCTGACCAAAATCTTCCTTATCATGGAATTTATTTCCAATTATTAGGATTGGGGCCAATTCTGTTTCTAATTCTAACCGTGTATTGTCTACTATTTTAAAAATTTCTTTAGTTCGAATGATTGAATTTTTATCTGTTAAATTAAAAAGAAGAATAAATCCCTGAGAAAAATTGACACAATTTTCCAAATTTTCAAACTCCTTACATTCAAATTCACTGATATTGTCATCATATTTTAAGATTTCAAGGTTTTCAATAACAACTTCATAAATACGACTTGGTAAATCATTTCTTTTAATATTTAAAAATTGAATTAATTCAATATTCTTCAAGAATGTTGTTTTGCCGACTCTTGGAGCACCAATTATAAAAATTTTCTTTAGAAGACGTTTGTCCCTTATAGGTGTGTCTATCCTATATTTAGGGGCTAATTTTTGAAAATATTTTTGAAAGAGTTCTAAAAATTTACTTTTCAGTTCTTCATCAGCCAAATCTAAAGCATATTCACTAGAAAGGGCACTCTTTTTTTTGTGTAGAATTGTTGTTAATTTTTTTACTTTCCTAATCTCTGAAGCAAATTCTGCTAAAACTGGTGCCTTAGAGTCTAAATATTGAAAAACATCCACTATTTCATCCTTAAAAATAGCTGTTTTAATCATATAAGTAATCATCATTAACTCCTTGCCACCTCGAGCGAATTCGGAATCTATATAAAAAATATGATTAACAGTTTGAAATTTTCTGTAAGCAAAAATGAATGTACCTTCCTCGTCATTGAATTCAAGAATGCGATTTATATCAGGAGTATCTGGAGATTCAGATAATGACTCACTTGAATAAAAAGTACTTGGCCCAATAACTTGATCGAAATATATAATGCTCAAAATTTGGTTTTGTGTCATTGTTGAAAAAATAAGACTTATTCAAATTTAAAACTTTTAAATATGATTCTAAAAATTATTTTGCTAACTTTAAAAAAAAAAATAAGAATTTTAAAAAAATCGTGATAATATAAAAGCCAAACCACCTAGCGGAGGGGACATAGTAATAACTAGGAAAGTACTTAAGATAGCATTGATAACCGAAGCAGATATAATATTACCTGTTTTTTTATAAGTTATTACGGAGACTGCTGAGGTTAAAATAAACATTATTATAGCAATAGGGAGGAATACTCCGAAATAAAAGAAACTCCTCGTAATTCCTGCTACAATCAATAAATAAACAAAGAAATACAAAAATGGAAATATGAAACCTAAAAATACAACTTTCAGATTATTCTTTAGAGAATCAGAGAATTTATTTTGAACTATCATTTGCATTAACATATTCTGAATCAAGATGACAACGAAATATATAACAAAAAAGATAGGAATGGTCCAAATTTTATCTATTGAAGGTAATAATGCAAGATAATTTAATCCTATTGACACATATGCAATAATGTATAAAATTGTAGTTAAAATCACTCCTAAAGCTAATTCTCTTAATAATTTTGTTCGTCCACCGCCAAATGGTTTTTTCAAAATATCTCTGAATGATAATTTCTCTTTTTTACCGATTCTCCATATTAGGATTAAAAGCCCAAAAACTTGACCAAACAATAATGTTACAACAAATCCAGCTATTGCTAAGGGTAAAATTAACATTATTGGTATAAAAATGATGATCCCTAGAATACCAAGAAGTAAAGAATAAGCTAGAGTTCTAACTGATATATTTTTAATTGAAATATCTGGTGTATCAATTTTATAGAACTTAATTTCCAAATCTCTTTCAATTTCTTCTTTTTTAAATAATATTAATTTAGAAAATGGCTCAATAGTTAAAAAGAAAAATCCAATACCTCCAATCACTTGAATTAGTAATATAATTGCTCTTAGGTTTACATAAAAATTTTCATCTACAACGTCAATATCAAATGAATTTATTGCCCAATCTTTTGCTTCTCGAATGAAATCTTGATCCCATGCCACCTTCAAATGATTACTATCATCATCTAAATAAATCATCGTTGCATTTCCATGTTCAAAAGATCCATATATCTTATTTGTGTATACACTGGAGATAGGAAATCCAGTACGGTTTGCTACGACATTCTTCAATGTATAAAGATCAACTGCTTCATCAAAAAGTGCCTGAATCATGAGTACATCTAAATTATTAGTTGTACTTCCATTTCTAAGAGCATCATATAGCGATGTGCCAATTCCAATAAAACATTTAAAAGCAGTATCGTTATGAATTACACTTTGACCTAACCCTCCCATACTATATCCAATATAGCCCAATGAATTCATGTCAATATCACTCCTAGTATTTAGATATTCTTTTATTGCTAGAATATCTTTAAACATCGCATTAGTATCTCCTGAGGTGCTTTGTCCATGTCCTCTAAAATCAAATGGAACAGCCACAAAACCTGCAGCTGCCAGTTCTAATGCATATCCCTTTAACATTTCTTTATTTGCCATAAAACCATGACCAATTATAAACGCGGGTTTGTTCATTCCTCCACTCCTAGGTTCAAATACATTAAATGAAATTATTACTCCATCAGTTGTTTGAACAGAATTATTATATGTAGCTTTAACACTTAATGGTACATTGAAAATTAACACCGTACCTATCACAAAAGTTGCCAAAAAACCACACAATAGAATTATTCTTTTTTTGGTTAATTCAATTCTTTTCATTTTTATCAATTTTATATTGTTTAAATGAAATTTTATCAGAAAAAAATTTAATTTAGAAATTTATTAATATTTGTTTTTTGATAGAGAATAAACTAAAAAATTTAAAGATATTAATTTCCTTATTTTTTAAAACTAACAAGAGTTATTATAGAAAATTATAAGGTGAAATTATTGGGAGATTTTAAAAAAATGGAACAAGCTTACAAGGCTTCATCCAAAATATTAGAAAAGAGAATGGAAAGAGAGCGTCCAATGGATCTTGAGATTCTAAGAAAAGTAAAGCAATCCTCGATTATTATTGTTTCTGGTGCTTATGATAAAATTGAGTTAGTGTTAGATTTAATAAAAGTTCCATATGTTTTAATCCAGCCTCATGAGGTTAGCCAAATTGAATTAAATTCAGAACAAATCTTAATAATTAATTGTCCCGGAACTGTAGACGATAATGCATTACCTAAGATTAAAGAATTTGTCAATAACGGCGGATTTCTTTTTACTACTGATTGGGCTTTACAAAATATTCTAGAGAAAATCTTTCCTAGGTATTTAAAATATAACCAGAGACCAACTGCCGATGATTGTGTAAGAGTAGAAGTTTTAGATAAAACAAACAAGTTTCTAGAAGGATTGTTCAATGAAGAGGCTGATCCTATTTGGTGGTTAGAAAGCTCTTCCTATCCAATTCAAATTTTAGATAAAACTCGAGTTAAGCTATTAATTGTGAGTAAAGAAATGCGGGATAAATATGGAGAAGATCCAATTGTTATTACTTTTGATTATGGCGACGGTACTGTACTTCATATGACTAGTCATTATTATTTACAAAGAGCTGAATTAAGAACAAAAAGACATAAAATGAGCGCGAAAGAATATGCTATGAAGGAAGTGGGTTTATCAGCAGATAAGGCTGATATGGAAGAATTAGAAGGATTAAGCCTTGGAGAAGCGGAGTCTGCATATTCTACTACACAATTCATTAGCAATGTAATTGTGGAGCAACAAAAAAAAATTAAAAAGAGAAAAGAGGAAAAAGAGGAAAAATAATAATTCTTCTTCTAAATCAAATAGTCTTTCTAAATATTAGCTGGATTTCTTATAAAAGCTTCAATTAAGCGAACAGTATTATATATGTCCTCAAGTTTCAATAATGATGTTGGAGAATGAATATATCTACATGGAACAGACACAACTGTACTTGGTACGCCTCCACGTGTTACTTGAATCTTTCCTGCATCAGTCAGTCCATATTTAGGTTTTTTATATTGCCAGGGAATTCCTTCTTGTTCAGCATTTTTTATTAATCTAGCGTTGATTTTTGGACTAGTAATTATTGAGAGGTCAGCAACTGTAATGGCCGGACCCTTTCCAATATAAACTGGAATTTTTTCTTTACTTACTCCTGGCACATCAGCAGCAGTTGTATTTTCAATTGCGATTGCCATTGTTGGTTTCAAATTATATGCACCGGTTATCGCTCCTTGACGTCCAGCTTCCTCTTGAACAGAAAAATTAAAAAGTATAGTATCAGAATGTTGTTTTTCTTTTAAAAGCATTAATGTATGGAGAAGAACATTACAACCTGTACGATCGTCGAAAGCTTTCCCTCGAACCATTCCATTAGGGAATTCGACAAAAGGACTATAAAGCGTACCTGTAGTTCCTATATTAATTTGATTCTCAATTACTTCCTCCTCAGAAGACATACCAATGTCAATGTACATGTTATCAATGGTTATCACCTTGTTTCGTTCTTTAACTGTAGTAATATGAGGTGGAAGTGAACCAATAATCCCATTAAATATTTTTCCATCAGCAGATTTTAAAATTACTGATTGTCCTAAAAGAATTCTAATGTCCCAACGACCAATCGGTACAAAACGCAAAAACCCTTTCTCAGTAATATAGGAAATCATAAATCCAATTTCATCGATATGAGCATCTAATAAGATCCTATTTACTCTAACTGTTCCCTCTTTTATAGCTAAAACATTTCCAAGAGGATCAATCCAAGATTTATCCGCTAAAGAGTTTTTTTCAATTTCTCCAATAATAAAATTCCTAACTTCTTCCTCGTGTCCGGATACTCCTAGTAAAGATGACAATTTTTGCTGAAAATCTTTAATACTTTCAATACTTAATTGATCTGCCATAATTAAGAGAAGGTAAAATTATTATGAAATTTTATAATCTGACATAATTAAAATTAGTTAATCAAGTTATTGAAATAATTAAAAAACTATAGAATAAATCCAATTTTAAAAAAATAATACAAAATGTAATTATTTACTTCGTTTCTTAAGTTCCGCTATTGATTTCTCCGCTAAGATTATCGCATCATCGTATTTTGATTTAAATTTTTTGACTTGTGCATCTAATTCAATTATTCTATTATTCAAATCTAATACTATTTCGCTGTTCTCATCTAAGGGAACCATATTTTCTCCGCCTTTCTCTGCCATTTCTTTTAAGAAGTTATATTTTTCTTTCCAGACATTAATTTCGGTTTGTAAATCTTCTATTGCCTCATCAGAAGCTACAAGAGGTATATCTTTTCCTTCCTTTACATCAGCTACTTTTTGTTTTAATCGTGAAACTTCATCTTCTAATTCTTGGATTCTCACTTTTAAAGCAGCAATTTCATCTAAATAATCTGTTGCCTTTTTTGGTTCCAGCATTTCTTCAAACATAGACTTTCCTGTTTCTAATTCATCAGCAGATTTTCCCCCTAAAAGTCTTTCCTTTCTTTTTTGTAGATCTTCCACCGTTTGTTTTGAAAGGAAATCTAAAGGGTTAAAACTAACACCACCGTGTTTAGTCTTTCTTTTTCTTATTTTCACAAAAAGCGGAATTCCCTTAACAGCTTCTCCACAGATTATTCCTTCTCCTTTTTCTAATCCAGAAATATCAGATTTGTTTTCATTACTTAAATCTTCAGCACTAGAAATTGTTATTCCAATATCCCTTATATCTGAAAGATTATGGACGACCCAGGTTCCCGCTTGGGCTCGAATTGTTGTGTCTAATAACTGTGGCCTTTGCGTTCCAATTACTATATTTGCTCCAAATTTTCTTCCTTCCTGTGCGAATAATTTAACAACATCACAAGTTTCTGTCTGCTTTTTCCCAGCAAATAAGTGAGCTTCATCTAAAAATAGGTAGAATGGAGGTATATTTCTTACTGTGCTCGCATCATAAAGTTTTTTGAGTAATTTACCAGCTATAGCTTCTTGTACCTCCAAAGCCAATCCATTTAAATTAACCACCGTACAAAGATTAGGCGCAACTATATCTGAGGCCTTTAACGAAAATAAATATTCAATATCAACATCTCCACCTTTATTTTTCTTTAAATCAGAAAACTCAATTATACTGTCTACAAATTCGCTTTCCCCTTCTGGAAGATCTTCACCTGCAACCTTTAAGCTGCCGTATTCTCCATGTCTGTCTAATATAACAACCGGAATTCCCTTTTTAAGAAATTCTTCACATAGGACTCCCATTGTATACGATTTTCCTGAACCTGATTTTCCTGTAATGAAAATTCTACCAAAATTTTTGATTAGTAAATATACTTCATAAGGATAACCAATAAGCTTTCCCAAAGAGAGAGATTCTTCTGGGGGATTAAAAATTCCTAGAATCTTTGAAATTTGTTCTTCTTTAGCCATGAAGACATCTGAGCCAATTTCAAATGGTTTTGTAGGTCTTTCTCCGAGAACTCCCAATTTTGCCATACGTCCCTTCTCATCAGTCCACATTTCAGTTATGTAAAGCACATAATATTTCTTTTTCCCTTCTTTATTCTTTTCACCATAAACTACTAAATAATTATTCCTTTCAACTGAAGCTCCTTCAAATATCACTGTAACTGTATGAGTAGTCGTTTTACCAGTTAATCTACCTATAGGTTTTTCTTCTTGTGTACCTTCTTCTGTCATTAATACCACATAAATTAATATAAGTTATAATGATCTTAGAAATTTTAAAAATATAAATCTAAGCGATTTCAATTTTTATTTCTTACTCAAACTTGATTTCTAATTCTTGAATACTCTAGATATCTAAAGTAGATTTACAAATTAAGAACAATAATCATAAAACTAAAAAAAAAATTTAAAATTTATTACTAAAATTTTGCTAATTCTTCCGACATTAATTTTCTTATGTTATCGATCGCCCATAGAGCGTACTTATAACACTTTTTTCCCCATGTACCATCTTCGATGTATTTCATCATTGCATTTGGCTCACTGAAATCATACCCAGATAAATTTGGACAAATTACTGAACCAAACTCCTTTTCAAATTCTTTCGTAAATTGTGCCGATTTCATATAAGCAACCGGAATTAAATCATTCGACATCTTTTCTCTTCCTTTTCCTCCTAAAATTGCACCTACTGCAGCACAACCTCCAACTACCGCCCCACATGGACCACACCAGTCTTTTTCAGACTTATAACCGCCTAGTCCACCAGACAAAGGAATCATAATGTTATTGATTAATCCCTCTTGGATTCCCAGTATATTTAAAATTCCTGTCAATGTTGCTTCCGCACAACCCCCTTCCATAGGATTTAGTTTAGGAAATATCTCTTCAAATTGCTTAAGTGCTTCATCAAACTTTATATTAATTTCTCCCTTCATTACTTCTTGTTCCATAATTTTTTTCACCTTTTCTTTATTTTAGAATTATTTTTTCCAGGATTACATATCAAGCTTTAAATATAAAAAAAAAGAAATATAGAATGGAGGAATATTGGTTTAATAGTAGCTTCGTCTAGAAGTATTTTTTCTAACCCAATTCCTCCATTTTCTACATTTTTATTCAAGATTACTCAAGTTTTTAAGATCGCCTTTACTCCACGAATACGATTTCTGCTAGCAAGACAAACTTTTATATTTCCTTGTATAATTTCAAGGAAGTTACCCCGCCGAATCCGGGGATACCAGCAAAAGTCCACCCTCCTAATTCCAAATTCCCACCATTAGGTAATAAAATCTCACCTTTAGGACTTACAAGCATCATAATAGTTGCTGTGACGTATTTACCTTTTGTATTTGGCAAGGTTATTGTTTCTCCTCGATATTCTATCGTTAAATCTGCATCTGTTGTTTTAATCATTCCTTCGCCCATAACAAGCCAAAGATTAACCCATAGGACGTTTCTCACATCGCAGTAGTATTCTGGAACAAACAAAACTGCTCCATATTTGAGCTTTCCTTCTATTGTATAAATTTTGTTGCCTAATTCATCATAGATTTTTGTTTGGAAATATAGTTGACTGGAAGATTCACCACTGAATTCAATTTTTCCTAAAATTAAAGTATTAGCTCCAGGGATGTCCATGTCATCTCCATTCGCCAGAATGAAGATATGACTAGATTCATTAGCTTTTGCAGGTGTAACAATCGTTATGATGGTTATAAAAAACAATGACATTACTAGTACCAGGATTACTTTCGGAAATAATTTTTCTCTATTAATTTTGATCAACTCTTTTTTTTTAGAT
>JBHLNL010000130.1:0-10024 GCA_048941605.1 Promethearchaeota archaeon
GTAAAGTACCTGAAAATAGATTCAACAGATTTCTGATATATGATATTATCCTTAAGAGCTCCTCGTATTGTAATCTTTCCTGTTTTTTGTTTGATGATAGAATTTTTTAACGACCGCAAGTAAATAGCAGTTTCAAAATTTTGAGAGCTCAACTCGTGTTGTAAATTCTTTCTAAGATTAGATTCTTTTTGTGATATTTTCTGCAGAAGTAAGGGCCTCAGATCTGAGGAATGTCTCTCTTTTCGCTTTCCTCCGGAAGATAAAGATGAAAATACGCCTAATTTCGAAGATTCTAAAAATTCTTCTTGACTTAGACTTTTATGAAGATTAGGCACTTCCAATCTTCTTAAATCATAGTAAATGGTAAACATTTGTTTAATATAGTCTAAAGGAATAGTTCCTTTATTTTTCAAGAAGAGAATTTCGCATTGCCGTAGTATATCAATATGCTCGTCATTAAAAATGGGAACTTGTAAATTATTATAAAATATATCGTTTATAAGCTCCATATATTCAAATAGTTTTTCTCCTGAAGTTCGATTCCGCGCTCGTACTCCAAGATTGATGCCAATTTCATTTATCCTATTACTTGTTAAAATAAAACTTACCACAGCTAATTTTTTATAATTTTGAGTTTCCTTACACATTTGGATAAGATTTTTAACCTTCGCATCAATTGTATGATAATTCATTTTCTTCCCTCCCCAAAAGTAGTTAATATTGATTCTACATCACTTTCAGAGATTGGGGTGTCCAATTTTAGATGTGGTTCTTCTTCTGCGATGTATTTATCCAAATCAATAAGTTCTTGAGAATCTTCAATTATTTTTTGAATCAATTTTTCGGGTTCTCTTTCTTGTTGGATGAAAGCATTTGTAGTCCTATAGTAAAAAATTGAATATGGAAAAATTAGGGGAAATGAGATAAGTTGCAGAATATATCCAGGTCCAACTGAATATACATAGAATAACTCTAATTCATAATTCCTTATGCTTAAGAAAGGAAAATAAAGCTCGTTAGGAACTAAATATAAAATAGGGCTAATTATCAGATAATAACCTACAAGTAATACTACAAAAATATTAATATATGCAAATTTCGTATAATTTTTGATGGCTTCTGCATGATTGATGTTTTTTACTACTATCACATAACTAGAAGCCAAAATCCCACCTATTAAGACATAATTTATTACTAATGGAATTGTGGCACTGTCCGGCCTCATAACAGAGTTTAAAATAGAACTTGAAGTAAAGGGGGTTTGCCACTCAGTAAGAAAATAATAGCTCCAAGACACCACAAGATCATTATTAAAATCATAGATTTGGAATGAATACCATTCTAAAAAAATCGAGAAGAAAAGTAATATCAATCCTATTAATGCAACCAACCTAAAAATATGAGATGCTGTTTGTCTCATCTTTTAATCCTCCAAAAATGAACTATATTTATCGACATAGTTATGCCGAGATTTCGGTTTAGATTCATTTAAATTCTCTGATTTCTCCAATTCTTCAATTTTGTCATCTTCAAAAAGATTTGAATCCTCAATCTTTTTCTTACGCCGTCTCTCTTCAAGATATTTTTCAGCATTATCAGTTTCAATTTTATTGATAAAATCATTTACAGAATTTTTACCCACACATTCATATAGAAATTGTTCCATCATTTTCTCGTTTAATTCTTCACGGATCATAATCAAAGTACCATCGTCAAAATTTTCTTTCTTCTGATAATAAGGAGTTGAGAACTGCTGATGGAGTATTGATTTTTGCTTATAGAGATTTAAAAAGACATACCCTACCACAATAAAATAAAATACAATAACTCCATATCCCAAATTTATTAATAACGGTAAGACTGAGTGTAGTTGGAATAGCAGTACTAGCAAAACTAATAATCCATAAATCATAAAGGGAGAAGAGTATTTTCTCAGATCCCTCATAAATTTATTCGATGCTTCATAATTAAGTTCCACAGCATTTTTTTCTTCTCTATATGTTTCTAATAGAAAATATTTCTGGTCAAGATACTGTAAGAGATCTGGAAATTTATTGAGTTCTACAATATGAACATTAAATTGATTTTGATACGCAAACGGAATAAGTTTTTCGGTAAAACCCACAGTATTTTGACAGATAAGTAACGGTTCAATAAGCATTTTATATTGAAGTGGTCCAGAACGGAAGAATAGATTTTTTCTTGTGATAGTTTTTTCTAACGTTATATGAAGCCCTAAATATTTTGAAAGATATCTTAATAGATTCCCTTGGCTCATCATATCAGAAGAAATGGATTGTTCGGCTTGATTAAGTGCTTTGAGATAAGATTGCGGTATTAATTCTAACCGATATCCATTATTCTGTGCATTTTCTTCTTTAGGGCGGTATTTTATATTTTCATTTGATACTATAAACGATCCTTTAAGAGAGCAGATTTTAATGGGGATAACATATATCAGATCTAAAAATTCTTTTACTTTGACACGTTTTACGGCTAATAAGTCAACCCCAACAAAGACTACTCGCAAATTGGGTATCTTATCAATAATAGTGAATTCAGACAATATTAAATCTTTTGCAATTTGCTGGTGAAATTTCTCTAATTGTGGTCGAGAAAGGAGTTCATTGGTAGCAGTTTCCCTTTCTTGTAAGGTCATGGTGGATTGTCGTACCACTTCAGGTGATATGACCACTTGTTTAGGAGCTGGTGAAGGTGTATCTATTTCCATCCTTCCCTCAATAATGCTATTATCAAAATCAAGATAATCATCAGTTATATTATCAAAATCTTCTGCATCATCATCAATAGACATTTTACCTTCAAATTCAATATTCCCTTCAAATTTTTTATTTGATTTAATTTTCTTATATTCCAAATTTTCAAGTTCTTCTTCGGGTGATTCTAAAATTGGCTCCCGGTTGATATTTATACCCTTATGTGATTCTTGAATTGTTTCTAACTTCTCCTGAGGTCTTTCTGGTTTAGAAAAATCATTAAGTTTTTTTAAGCGTAGATGTTCCTTTGCCCCATTAATATATTTCTGTGCTGTAGAGAACCCAATTCCCTCTATCGTAGATAGAAGGGTTGGAGTAGAATTTGCCAGCTCTGAAATTGAATTAATCCCATGAGAAATAAGCCTTTCAGCACTTTTTGGACCAATTCCAGAAATTATAGTTAGTGATTCTTTCTGTATACTAGGAACTAATGATTGAAGTTCAGAAACGTTGGTATTAAATGTGTCAAATTTCTTAACCCAATTATCACTTTGAAGTTGTTTTGCTTGTTCAAGTCCACTTTTAGAGAACTTTAAAGCTTCCTCTACATCATTTTCTTGAAAGGCTTCTTGTGCCAACTTATAATATGTACTTAAATCCAGTTTTTTCTGAATAACACTCTTTTGTAATTCCTGCATGCGTATCATAGAAAATTATATTAATTATATATAAAGAAAAAAAATAGTCTCATCATGAATTTATCATTTAATAGAGATAGTAATATGATTTTGGCTGTTATTCTTTATTACCAAAGTGATAGGACCTTCTCTCCTTCTTATTATTCACTACTCCTTTTTTCTTTAAATTAAACTATCCCAATCACAATATAATTTAATGAAAAATTATATGTTAGGTGGTTAGCAATCGTTATCGTGTTTGGAAAAATTAAGGATATTAAAGAAGTGAAGCAATATTCTCAGAAAGTTATATGTCCCTTATGTAGTGAGAAACTAGAAGTTGGAGTGGAATTTAACATTGCTCAAAGGATTAATAATGAGATCTATTTTCCACATATCCATTTACACGGCAATCCTCTTCATGCCTTAATCTGCTATATGAACTCAGAATTAAAGATAAGGAATATTGGGGTAATTAAAAGTATTGAAATTTCGCGAGATTCAGATACGTTTGCTCAAGTTATGAAAAAATGGACAAATCCCTATTAACTTATTATAGGTGAAATTCTATAACTTTAACAGATTTTACAGATAAAATTAAAGAAAAAGATTTAGAAAATGGAATAAATAAAGAAATTTTCAAATTTATCCCCGATAAACGTATACTAAGAGTTTTGTTTGAAGGAAAGATTTTTTATTTACGAGAGATCCAAAAAGAAGCCATTAAACAAGGACTCTTCTTTCGAAAATCATTTTTAGTATGTGCTCCTTCTGGTAGTGGTAAAACCTTAATTGGAGAAGTTTGTGCCATAAACAACGTATTCCAGAAATTTGGCAAATCGGTATATTTAGTGCCTTATAAAGCTCTTGCCACAGAAAAGTATACTCATTTTAAGAAAAGTTATAGCAGGTTTGGAGTGAAAGTTGAGTTATCGATAGGAGATTATAATATTGATGATTCCAAATTGGAAAAAGCAGATCTTATTGTTACTACCTACGAAAAATGTGACAGTATCCTAAGGAACTTTCATGAAAAAGAATGGATTTCGGATATATCCACCATCATCATTGATGAAGTGCATATTATCGGCGAATCTGATCGTGGTCCGCGCTTAGAATCTTTAATAGTGAGGTTAAATGAGTTCCTTCATAATCCACAAATAATAGGGCTCTCAGCAACCATCGCAAATCCTGAATTCTTTAATTCATGGCTCTCTTCTCTTGGAAATCATACATCACTAGTGAAATCCAATGATCGTCCTGTTCCACTTCATTATAAAGTAGAAATTACTCAAAATAAAGATTCCACCATAAAAAGGTTAATTAAAAGCACTTTAAAGAAAGATGGGCAAGTACTTATTTTTGTAAATAGAAGAAAAGCAGCCCAAAAGGTAGCAGGTACAATTAAGAATGTAGTGGAAAAATTTCTTGAACAGAATGAATTGAATGTATGTAAATCACTTGAAAAACGATTAAATTCAATTAAAGGAGGTCATCGAGATTTACGAAAAGTAATCAAGCACGGGGTTGCATTCCATCATGCCGGATTACTCCCGAAAGAACGTAAGATAATTGAAGATAATTTTAGGAAACGGATTATAAAAGTTATCTGTTGTACAACTACGCTTTCAGCTGGAATCAATACTCCTGCTCGTGTTGTGATTTTAAAAGATTTTAAAAAATATGTGACTTCAGGCCATAATATTAAAAATTTTTCAGGGTATCATGAAAATGGCGATGGGTTCTCCTACTTTAAGCCATTTTCAGCAAATGAGGTATTCCAAATACTCGGAAGAGCGGGACGACCTGGACTTGATAAGGTAGGATATGGCATTATCCTTGTGAAAAATATTGAAGAAAAAATGTGGGTAGAAGACCATTTTTTTCAAAATCATCAGCTTCAATCAACTTTGATACCAAAATATAATGATTTAACTTCAGGGTTGAATAAAATCAATACTCTCAAAGAACAAGTACTCCTTAGAATTTATGAAGAAAATAAGATTACTTTAGGTAAATTAAAAGAATTCTTTGAAAAAACTTACTTTTGGTATGGAATAAAAAATAAAATGAAAGAGCAGCAAATTCCCATCGAACAACTTTTAATGATAAAAGAAATTACACCAACCAACATCTTAAAACTTCATTCTAATCCTGAACAAGTAGTAAAGTTGAAAAAAGAGAATCTCCATATTAAACTCACAAAGGTTAACGAGGATAATATTTCAGGATACGTAAAAACCCCATATGGAGTATATCAATGTCAATTCGATATTGAGATTGGAATCCAATGCACATGCGGGTTCAAGAATGGTATATCAGATAATTTCGTAAACGACGAGTTTTCCTTTGAGTTCTGTAATCATGTTAGTGCGTTCTTAGTTTATCTCATTCAGGTACCGGATATTAATTTTCAGAAATATGTGGATTCTATTATTCCTAAATCTGTGAAAAATCAATATATTTTAAATTATTTGTTCGAGAAGGGATTAATCAAAAGGATGGATGATGAGGCAATTGAATGCTCTCAGTTTGGAAAATTAATTATTCGTTTGTATCTTTATCCCGTGTCAGGGGTGATGATAAGATATAAGCTTGAATATGTAGAAATTAATAGCTTCCAGGATTTGATAAAAGAAGCCTATGATATTCTAAAAGCAGAATTTCGTGTAAAGGATTATAAAATGCTCCAACCTATCTTGGAATGGGCAGATGAGGAACCAATTGACCAAATCTTAGAGAAATATAATATAATGGCAGGAGATCTGTTCTCTGTAAGAGATGGTCTGGAAAGAATTATCACATTTACTGGAATAATTGCCAGTAGTTTAAGCACCCATGGAATTGATCTTTATGACAAGTTAACAAGAATTGCTGAAATGTGCGAAACGTTAAGAATTCGATTGCATTATGGGATTCGTGAGGAATTATTCGATCTAGTTTTAAGGTTAGATGATGTAGCTCGGGTAAGGGCAAGAATATTATACAAAGCAGGCTACCATACTGCTTCACAGGTTACGAAAGAAAGCCCTTATGTGTTAAATAAGAAGACAGGACTAGGGCTTAATCTATGTAAGAAAATTATCAATAAGAAATAAAAGTTCAAGTAAACATGAATTCTAAAACTGATAAGGAAAATCATAGTAAAATCGAAAAGTTAGGTCAACAGGATACCAATGAGGATTCAATTAGTTCAGAAAAGCAGAATATTGAAGTTACAAATGTCAATATTGAAATTTTATGTGATGAAAATTTAACCACACTTCAGAAAATCCATGCGATATTACTCAACTGTGTGAACCTTTCCAAAAAACAGAAATTGGAGTTCTGCGAAAGTGAAAGATACTTCATGAAACTTTACCTGAAGAAATTATTGAAACAGAATGAAAGTAAATAGCTTTGAGGAAGAAAGAAATACGGTTATATCTTCATTCAAATTTCACTTGATATGAATAGTTTTTTATACGTTTAAGGATTCCACGTTTTTGAAAGCTCCTTGCCAACAATTTCACTTCCGATATCGGAATCCCATAATTTTCGGCCATAATCTCGATTATATAGAGAGGAAAACTCTTATATTTATGAGATAGTTCCCACAGCATCTTTTTGAAAGCTCCCTCATACTCACCATTATCTCCATTCTCTTTAGATTCAGAAGTATTTGTGGAATTAGAAGGATTTGCGATGAAAAAATCATTGGAAGTTCGAAAATCTGGACGAGTTCCTAATTCTTGTATAGCAAACTCATCTTGTTTTTGTTTTACCAATTCAACTGCCACAGATATTCCATTAACAATCTTTCCTGATTCAATAATATTAGTTACTATATGAGATCTTCCACATCTGACACATGTTTTAGATTTCTGGATGGTCTTTGCATACATATATTGACGGCATTTGCTACACGGAAATACCACATATGGGGTTTCATCTTTTTTCCAAGCAATATCTTCCATTTTAATAATCTCTTTTTGTTTCTACAATATTTTTTACAATAAAATACAACTCTTCTTCATTATCGATAGCAATTGTTTGAAATAGATTTTTTTTACCTAATTCTTGAAAATTTCTTTTTAATATTCGTTTTTCACCTTCAATACTTTCAGTAAAATCGGTAAAATCAAAGATAATGATAAGAAGTGAAGAAATCTGTTTGAATTCCTCAATTTCAGCTAGCAACTCTTTTTCATTAAGAATCTGAGGATCATATATTTGAATAAGTACTTTATTATAAATAACAATATGAAGATCAGATTCTGCTATAGCATATGAAATTTTATCTGCTTGAAATCTGTTTCTCAACCCAAATTTGGTTGGCAGGGATTTATTTATTTTAACAAAGCTCTCTATTTCAGGAAAATCTTCTTGTTTTGTAGAATCATCCATAAATATTTGGAGATTTGATTGAACTTGTTTTGTTCCCACTTTTCTTTCAGTAAGTCCTTGTCTCTTTGTCGGAGGAATCTGATTATGGTTCGAAGATGATTTAATAGGAATTGTTGCAAGATTGTCATTTTCATATGATTCTTTTAATTGTTGAGGTTTTCTTAAATTAACGTTCATTTTTTGTAATTTACTTAAGGCGATTCTTAGATATATCTCATCCCTAGTATTTTTACTATATAATATTATAACTTTTCCTTCTCTGTGCCGAGCAGTTCTTCCCTTTCTCTGGATTAATCGAATTTCGGAAGCAACGACATCGTAAAAGACAACTAAATCACACTCACTAATATCTAATCCTTCTTCTCCAACATTTGTAGAGACAAGTACATTATACTTGCCTTCTCTGAATTGATCCAAGATCTCGATTTGTTGAGTTTGGGATAACCCTTTATCATCTTGAGATTTGGTCGCTTGTCCTACAAATCGTACCGGCTTTATTGATGAGTGTTTTTTTAATTTTTTTACTATATTTTTTACAGAATTTCTGAGTTTGATAAACACTAAAATACGAGATTCAGGATTATTTTCAAGTTCTTCTGATAGGATCTTTACTAGAATATGGTATTTTGGATGAATTAAATTCTCAGGGGAAAATTCCACATTTTTTTTCAATTCTAAATGGATTCTGTGCAAACGCCCGTCTGAAGCTAAAATTTTAGTGGCTTTGGAACTGTTCTTCTTTTTCGCATCTCTATATAATTTATTAAGGTAATCTAAAAGTACATCTAATCCCTGCTGTTCAACTAATTCTAACATATGAAATAAGATTAAGCCTTGAGCATTAATGGATAAGGCACTATATACCCCGGTTTTATCACCATCACTTTGTAAAAGACTTACTAATTCAGAATTAAGCCTTAACAAATCTTTTCGGATAACTTTCATATGTAATTGGTCACCTTTAGGTTCTAAGAAGTTTAATTGTGATAAATAATGAAGGCGTTCTTCCAAGACTATAGTAATCACTTGATATACATCTTCCATCAGACTGGTAAGATCCACTCCTATTTTATAAATATCCATTGGCTTTAAGTATGTTTTCACATCCTCATCCTTTCGAGTGCGTATATGTATGTTAGCCATAGGGATATGCAAATTTGAGCATAAAGTATTAATTTTGTTCTTGGATGCTCCAGGTGAGGCAGTTAATCCTAAGATGATCCCATCGGGATTTTGCTCCACAAACTCGTCTGCGATCATTGTGTAAGGATAATCACCAGTGGCATGGTGTGCCTCATCGAAAATTATTAATACAGAATCTTTTAAATTGTATTTTTGATTTACCAAGTCGTTTCGAAGAGTTTGGGGGGTATAAAATAAAATTTGATTTTCATGAAAAATATCACTTCGATGGTCAGGAAGGATTTTACCTGTAAGAATTGCAAATGCTTCTTCAGGGATATTAAGATACTTTATAAAGGTGTGATAATGCTGGGTAATCAGTGGTCGAGTCGGGGCTAACACGATAATTTTGCTATTTTTTGGAAATCGTTCTAATACTTTCCTAGCGACAAGAACGGCTATTATTGTTTTTCCAAGTCCCGTGGGAAGCACCACTAAGGAATTTTTAGTATAACACTGTTCTGCGATATTAATCTGATATTTTCGAACTTCAAGCCCTTCTGAATTTGCTTTTAGTATCCTATTAGCATCTTCTTCTTTTATTTCACTTATCTTCTTTCACCTCAATTAGATGGGTATCTAGGGTTAATCTATCAAGTGTCTTATTACTTTTATTGTACGATATTATAAGTTCTCCTAATTTCAGTCCCAATTGGGAAGGATATATTACCCCATTTCCTCTCGATTCAAATAGATAGGGATGTTCATTTTTTAATCGTTTTACTTTCGTGAGTAGTTCTGATCCATTTTTCACGATATCGAATCCCTTGCCCCTTTTTACATGTTTGAAAATATAAATGATATCATTTAATAGGTGTATTTGAGAAGAAGTGAACATGATATTTTTAGGAGCAGTAATTTGATCTTGCTTGTAAATTTTTTCGGTGATAAGATATACTTGATTTCCTGTTCGATATTTTTGTAGTCGGTATTTTTTAAATACATTTTCGAATATATCTTGAAAATTCAATATTAATCCTATGATTTCGTCAACTTCAGAGTTAGGAATATTTAAAAGTTGTAGCAATTTACTAAAATTGAATTTTTTATCATGATGATCTT
>JBHLNL010000131.1:0-10006 GCA_048941605.1 Promethearchaeota archaeon
GAAATAGTTGTAATCTCATTGGAATCAATTCTTTTCACTGATAAAATTAATGATATATTTACTAAAAAAGATTTAAATTCTAAAATGTCAAATATCAAAATTATCGGAACTATATGCATTGCTAACATAATCTCAATGTTTGTAGGATTACTATTACCAATAGGACTGGTGTTTTGATCAATATTTTTAACAAATAAAACCCCTATATCTATTTTTAAGTCGATTTCTGTTTTCAATATTCTATAAACAATTAAAAAATACCTTTAGACTTTTTTTTCCAAAAACATGTATTCTATTTTCTTAAATTTAATAATATTTTTTTTACAAAGCCAATTTTATTAATTGAAACTTTTAAAAAAATTAATACTCAATTTAGTGTTTTAAAAGAATATTATGACTGAAGATAAACCAGAACAAACTGAAACGCCATATGAGTACTCATTTGAGTATATTCAAAAAAAATTAGAAGGCGCTAAGGACAGCTTTGGATTACTTACGAAGGAAATCATACGAACTGGAATCTGTACTGAGTGTGGTACATGTGCTGCGGTATGTCCAGTATTGGAATGGGATGATCTAGCGGGACAACCTAAACTAATTGGAAAATGTACTGGATGTGGAATTTGCTATAATCAGTGCCCACGAACAATCACAGATCCGTACCAATTGATGGGAGAATTCAAGACAGGATATGTTGCAAATACTAATATTCCAGAAGTAATTGGAGGACAGGATGGTGGAACAGTAACAAGTCTCTTATGTTATCTATTCGATGAGCATTTAATTGACGCAGCAGTAGTTACGATGAAGGATCCTAATAAACCATGGCATCCAGTAGCTCAAATTATTACTAGTAAAGATGATGCTATAAAGTCTTCAGGTTCAATTTATAGTCACTCTCAAACAGTAGAGGCACTCATGGATGCAGTTAGGCAAGATTTTAGGTCTATTGCATTTGTTGGAACTCCATGTAATATTGATGCCGTTGCAAAGATGTTCGATAGTCCAACTGGCATGTTAAAATATTTTATGAGATGCCATGTTCTTAAAATTGGATTATTCTGCATGGATTCTTTTGCTCCTGAAGCTATTTATCCTTTCTTTGAAAAAGAGGGCATCGATTTAGCAAAAGTACAAAAAATGGATATTAACAAAGGGAAATTTCATCTTTATTATAATCCACAAGGAGAACCTGTGAAATCATACACAATTAGGCAACTTGATAAGTTTAAATCCTCAAGCTGCAATTTTTGCACCGATTTGACAGCTGAACATGCTGACATATCTGTGGGCAGTGTAGGTTCTGGAGCAAATAAGAATACAGTATTCGCTAGAAGTGGTATTGGTACAGAAATCATGGAGGACGCTGCAAAAAAGGGTTATTTAAAAGTAGAACCTTTTAATGCTATTAATTTAAATGCTGTATTATACTTAGCAAAACTGAAGAAAGTTTCTCAATACACAATACAAAAAAGGAAAGTCTTTATAGTACGTGATTCTGAAGAAAAAGAAGAACCAAGAATTCAGACTAAACAAGAAGAAGAACAAGAAGCAGTTACGCCCCCACTAGGTGCAAGAAGATTTCTTAGTGTATCAAAAGATTTAAATGAAGAAGACAAAATTCTGAACATATCATTGACAAATACAATAGGATATGTTTTAGAAGACTTGAAAATTAGAATTGTTATGCTTGAAGAGCTTTTCGAAAAAAATCCTTGGATAACAACCATAAGAGAATTATTCCCATTTGAAACAATTGAAATTGGATATCCAATGGATAAACCAGATGGAGAGCCTCTTGAAGCAAATGTATTGGTTGAAGCTTCAACTGAAGCATTTGGAAAAATTTTTTCCAGAACACTAAAAATAACACCAAAAGAATAAAAACCTAAATCAAATTTTATTAAAAATCTTAAATGAAATAAATTATTATAAAAACCATTAAAAAAAGGAAAGTCAAAAATGAAGATTAGTTTAGTTGGACTAAGTGGATGTGGTAAGACAAGCGTGTATTCTGTTGCTTTTGCCGCAAAACGACCCGAAGATACAAAAGGATTAGCACCAACAATACTATATGAGACTAGAAGACATCCTTTCCTTGGTCTCCAAGTTGGTATCTTTGATTTCGGCGGACAGGAGGAATTCAGGAAAGAGTATATGGAAAAACCTGAAATATTTCGGGGAACAGATATTCTTATCCCTATAGTAGATTTACATGATCCAAAGACATTTGATGAAGCAAAAAACTATTTTATAGATTTATTGGATTTATATCGTAAGAATAATGAAAAACCCAAAATCTTTTTGTTCTTACATAAATATGATACTGAGCAATATCAGAAAGAACTACTAGATACAAATGTGAAAAAAGCAAAAGAGCTCTTCCTGGATATATTTAAAGACTACGATTTTGATTACATGCTCACAAGTATTTATGAGGAAGACAAATTAGCGAAAGTTTTCCGAAATGTTTTAATTTCAGAATATGCAGAGCTAAAGGCTCATGTAGAAAAGGCAGAGAAACAACTTGATGAGATCAAAGCTAAGGTAATTATTGCTGATATTTCAGGAAATGTTATAGTCCATAATGTTCAAGGTGTTAGTAGTGGGTTAACATTACGCGGAGATTTAAGAGATTTCATTAATGCGTGTAATACTGTTCGTGAGAATATTTTTATGTCAGATTCATCGAAATTCTGGGGTAGAGATGGTGATGGAAAAGAAGTTGAGCTCCACATTTTCAAGTATATTATTTCGGTGCTTGTAATGAAATCTGGAGAACTAGATAGAGCCTCTCAAGATAAATTAAACATGTTACTGAATGACATGAAGCTTTTTGCAGATTTAATTATATCTGCTCATACAGACTAAAAAGACAAATAAATTTTTTTACACTTACTCTATTTTTTTAAATTGCAATTATATCTTTAGATTAAATTCAATTTCTTTCTATTTTTCAGTGGTTTGATAATTATTAAAATTGTAATGAAAAAGAGAAATAAATAAGTTTAACCTTGCCTTATTTGATATAATTTAAAGTTCATATAATTATACAAACATAAAATTAAATTGGAAATAAAATAAGAGGAATGATAAAATGCCTAAAGCAAAGGCTAATAATATTGAAATTGAATATGAAACGTTTGGTAATCCATCATCAAAACCATTATTATTAATTATGGGACTTGGAGCGCAAATGATCAGATGGGATGTAGAAATGTGTGAAAAACTCGCAGAATCTGGGTTTTATGTAATTAGATTTGATAATCGAGACGTTGGGTTATCCACCAAATTTGATGAAGCTGGTGAACCAGATTTGATGAAATTATTCATGGCAGTTCAAAGGGGAGAAAAAATAGAAGCAGCATATACATTAAATGATATGGCGGATGATGCTGTTGGACTTTTAGATGCTTTGAATATCGAGAAAGCCCATATTTGTGGTGCTTCAATGGGAGGAATGATTGCACAGGTTATTGCATATAGACACCCATCTCGTGTATTATCGCTTACTTCCATTATGAGTTCTACTGGGAATCCAGATTTACCTCAACCAAAACCACAAGCATTGCAAGTCCTTATAAGACCACCACCTGAAGGACGTGATGCAATTATTGAAGATGGAGTAAATCGGTTGAGAATTATCCATGGTTCTGGATTTCCATTTGATGAAAAGAAAGCGCGTCAATTGGTTGAAGCTTCGTATGACCGCTCGAACTATCGACCAGGTTATACCCGTCAATTAGCTGCAACTCTGGCTACAGGAAATCGTAAACCAGCTTTAAGTTCTATAAAAGTACCAACATTAGTAATTCATGGAAGTCATGATCCTCTTATGCCACCTGATGGGGGCAAAGATACCGCAGAGGCAATCCCTGGATCTGAATTATTAATTGTAGAGGGAATGGGGCACAGTTTACCACCAGAAGTATGGCCAGAAGTATTCGAAGCATTTATGAAAAATGCATCCAAAGCTGGTCAATAACAATTTAGTTTTAAATTTCTTTTTATTAGAATCTTTTTATTAGTAAATGATGTGATAAAAATAGTAAAGCGTTGTGCGTGGGTTGGTAATGATTCGCAAATGAGAGAATATCACGATAAAGAGTGGGGTACTCCTATTCATGATGATAAACTTCTCTTTGAATTTTTAATATTAGAGGGTGCTCAAGCTGGGTTAAGCTGGAATACTATATTACAGAAACGTGAAAATTTTAGAGGTGCATTTGATAATTTTGACTACAATAAAATTTCGAGATATACTGATGAGAAAGTTAAGGAATTAATGAATAATGAGGGGATAATAAGAAATAGACGGAAAATTGAAGCTACTATAGCAAATGCTAGAGCATTATTAAAGGTAAAAAAGGAATTTGGTTCATTTGATAAATATGTCTGGAAATTTGTTAATTATAAGACAATAGATAATAAATACAGAGAACTTTCAGAGCTACCATCGAAAACTGAGCACTCAGAGAAGTTAAGTAAGGATCTAAAGAAACGAGGTTTTAAATTTATCGGCCCTACTATATGTTATGCTTTTATGCAAGCAGTGGGAATGGTAAATGACCATATAGTTGATTGTTATAGATATAAGGAAATCAATGATAGCATCAGTGAAAAATAGTATTTTACCTATTTTTCAGGTAATTGATATGTATTTTTCGATTTTTCTAATTAATGTTGCGAAGTCTATGGGTTTTTCAAGAAAATCAATTGCTCCAACATTTAAAGCTTGATCTTTAACAGTATAATCTGCACTCACAAATATTATCTTGCAATTAGGATTAATTGCTATAATCTCTTTTGTGGTCTCTATACCGTCCTTTGAAGGCATACGATGATCCATTATAATTATATCAGGTGCATTTTTCAAATTCGTATAAATTTCTAATGCGTCTACACCATTGAAAGCTTTAGCTATTATTTCATGACCTTCTAATTTTAAGAATTGCTCAAAAAGCCTAACAATATCCACGTCATCTTCGATAATAAAGATTTTGGCTATATTAATCCCCATAGAAATATAATTTACATAAGATTTAGAGATTTCTTATTTCATTTATCAATTTAGATGCTTCCTTACATTTCTCTTCTATCAAATCCAATTTATTCTTGTCAATGTCTTCTAATTTGACAATTTTTTTAAAAAGGTCAGCAGAACTATAAATGACTTGCATAATATTTCCCAAGTTGTGAGAATATTTATCTTTTAATTGATACTGTTGTTTTGTGGTTATTGTATATTCTAAATGAATTATAAAGGCTATAACTAAAATAGTCATTATAATAATAGATGTATAACCTCCGATGATAATCATAATATCTTGACTCTGGAATGACCCTGAGTATCCGGAAGTTATCATACTTAAAATTGTTAAAGGAATATAGAGAATTATTGAAAAGCACGTTAGATAATACCATTTAATACTTTTCCCAATTCTTTTCTTAAAAGAATCATACCTTAAAAAAGGTAATAAAAATATTGCAATAATTCCAAAAAATTGAGATATTCGGGCATATAACCCAATAATAACTATTCCTAGAGTAAAATAAAAAATTAATGGAAGTACTATTAAGATCACAGAGATTAGCATATTTTTCTTCAAAAAGAGTTCAATATAATAGGAGCTTAGTCCAGATCCTAAAAAATATATGGCTAAAGGTCCGAAAATATAATTTATTATAAGAAATAAATTTTCTATCGCTTGATTATTGACAATTCCAGAAAGTAATGCAAAAATACCCGCTATAACCCAAAAACTCCAGCCAATAGTGAAAGATATATAGGTATTAGATTTTGATTCATAATAGAAGTTCACAGAGACAATAACTCCAATTAATCTTATTAAGACCAATAAAAACATACTAAAAAATATAAGCTCATGCATAAATCTAAACCCAAATTAAAAAGGAAATATGATAAATGTTTGAAAAATAATTTTTTAATAAAATGTATAAAATGTATAAGAGATTTTGTATTTAATTTTATCCTTTAAATTATAAAATCAAGTAAGAAATTTTTGACAACAAATTATTTAGAATTTAATAATAATCTTTTTATTCTTTTACAAGAGAATGTTAGTTGACTAATGAGGTGTGAAGGATGCCTTCATCAAGAAAATTTATACATGTGCTTTTTCAAAGAAAAAAATAAAGAAGTGTATCTGTGCACAAAATGCCTCGGTAAAATGTTGTTAGAGGATCCACCTCCCCTTATTTATAACATGAGCCAGTTAGCTTATACTTGGAAAAAGGAGGATAATATATAACATTCTTAAAGTAAAGATTTTAAATCGGATAATGATCCTTTATATGTAGGTTCTGGTATATCAAGATTAAATCTTTTATTTTTGTGTTCAACCAGAAATGTTTTTATTCCACAACGTTTAGCAATTAAATCCTTGTCTTCATCGCCTACCATTAAACAAGAATCAGCAGGGTATCCGATTTTATCTAAGATTTGATCATAATAAAGTAGATGAGTTGTTGATTTAGTAGCATGGCTATTTTCTATTGTTGTTATCAATCGATATGGAAAATCTTTTATTCCTGCCCATTCGAGCCGTTGTTCAATAGCAGTAGCAGGAAGCATCGGAGTTGTAGCAATAACAACATCATAACCTTTATCAAATGCTTTTTGTATTACAGCTTTAGCTTCCGGCTTTTTAGAAGCATATTGCTTTAATTTTGAAAACTCATTTTCATAATAATCATAAAAGTATGGTTCAAGTTGTTCTTGAGTGTATCCTTCGATGGGAAAAAAAATCTTCTCATAGATTTCTAAATTACTTAGTGTGCCATCATTTTGCTCAATAGCTTTTGAAGCTTTTAATATTTTGGAAATAAATTTCTTAGGAGGAATTAAATGAGCTACACTCTGAGCTAGAGATTTTAAATATTGGGGAATAAATTTCTCCAAATCAATATCTAACAAAGTGCAATCTAAGTCAAAGAGAATTGCTTTAATTTTTCCATCAAATTTTTCTTTCATCGCTCTATGTTATTATTAAATTTCTTTTCAGCTTTATTATTGAAAGTGATTAGTTATATTTACTTTTTAGCTTCTTAATTTCACCAAAAATATTGACAATCTTGAACAAATAACTAAAGATTGTAAAAAGAGATTAACTATTTCCATATTTCTTATTTAAAGATAAAAAGTTTTTATAAAATTCTATCTTTTTATACAATTAATATAGCAATCATCATTATATTTGTTAGATTTGGTAAAGTTAGAGTTAAGCGACTTAAGTGGTGGTGCGGCCTACATTGGAGAGAAACTGAATGTACGGACGAAATTTAATTTTGAGGAAGATACCAATATTTTATGGAGTGGAATAAGATTAGTAACAAATCCGCCATGTCTGAAAGAGCTTCAAGTTTCAAAAGAAGAAATTTTTTCAAAAGGTCATTTTGAGCCGGGAGAGTATATTCGTGAAAAATCTCTTCTTATTAAAAGCAACGTCGTTCCAACAATAAAGAACAGAAATCTTAATTATTCTTTGAAATTAATTTTAAGGCAGCCAAATCCAATTAATCCTGAAGATGATTTAGTTATTAACAAAACCCAAAATGTTGAGATAAAAGCAAGAAACTCAGAATTACAAGTAAAATTACCAAAACCAATATCATTTTCAATTTCGGGTTTGAATGTTCTTCTAACTAAGGATGTCTTCAAACCGGGAGAAACTATAAAAATTGGTTATAATTCAGAAGAACTTAAACAGATCGAGATAAGATTACTCCAGAATTCAAATTTGGTTTGTTATTGTGAAGCTTATGGTCAGAATTGCCGTAAAGTTGAAGAACTTCCTCCTGCAATTGCAGGAGATGTCCGAACACAGAATTTTGAAAAAGATTTTCTGCTTTTAAAAGTCCCAGAAGTCGCTGAACCAAGTCATAATTATTTATGGTCACCCTCAGAAAAGGAACAATTTGGGTTTAAATACGGGGCATATACAAAGTGGAGCTTGTTAATTATTGGAAAGAAAAAACCAGAATATGGATTAGAGCCAATTAAACTTGAGATTCCTGTAACAATAACAGCGGGTCCCATTTCGGAAAAAAAAGTTGGTTTAGACTTGTTCTCAGAAGGAACTGCTGGAGCATCATCTGTATTTGATGGAATATCAAAATTTCAAAAAACCTATAAAGTAATTTCAATTGATTCAGATATCGATAAATATATTTTAAAAATTAAAAATATCTCAAAAGAAGATCTCTATGGAGTTACTGTTAAAGTCACTGGTTTACAGGAAGGGTTATTCGAAACTGCTCCAATTTTAACAGGTTTTAAGACGTGGAAAAAAGGTGAAGAAAAAGAAATTATCTATGAAACAAAACAAGACGTTACTGCTTTAATCTCGATCTTAGAAGATAACAACCAACAAAGTATTAGGATACAATCTCCTGTCTCTGAGACTAGTTTTTTTAATTAAGATCATTACATTTTGTTATAGGTTGAAAAACTTTTTTTTGAATTAAATTGAGAATTGTTTCAATATCATCTACATGAATTCCTTTCTTTTTCTCATGTAAAGATGACACAAAAAAATGGTCAGTATTTTTTTCTTTCATTATTTCTAACGCTTGGTTTATTATCATCTGTTCTTTAGAAGCATTTCTTTCAGATTGAGTTATTACTTTTAATGGAGATAGTAAAGATGTATGTAGATGAAACTCAAGGAGATCTCTTATCTTATTGAATTGGGTAATATCTCCATTAAAGTTTTCTAATAAATATCCAAATTTTTCTTCGATATCATATGATAAAGCCTTCACTGACTCTAAAAAATCTTGAGTAGGATTCTTCTCCATAATCAGAATTAATCTGCACCTTTTATAATCTGACATTAAAATCTTTGAATTCTGATAATCCAATTTGACACTTCGAGTTTGCTCATCAGTATCTGTTAATTCTATTCCAAAAATACGTACAGCTTGTAAGAATCCAGATATTAATGAACTATTTAATTTTTTGCCTGTAAAAAATTGCTCATAGACAGTTAGTCCAGAATTTTTTTCGGATATAATAAAATGCTGGAGGTTTAACACATCTCTGTATTTATTGAATATTTTTTTTTGACTTTCAATTTTAATCCTTCTTTTTCTTTTCACTAAAATGTAGCTTGAAATACTTCCTCCTAATATAATAATTATAAGGAAAAGAATGTTTATAATAACTTCAAGTGGTATTGTAAAAGGTATAATAATTGAAAATTCTTGAGTTTCAATACCCGCATCTGTACTATTATACCAAAATAAGTAAGCTTTATATATTCCCTTATGTGGATTGGCAGATAAATTATAACAAAATAGAGTTTCTTGAGAAATAACTTGTTTTGTTTCCCTAAATTCTTCAAAACCTAATGGATCAATCAATATATAAGTTATACTACCTTGAATAACAGGAGTAATAACTGAGAATTTTAAATTTTGCAGTGGTTCAAAATCTGTTTTCGGTACATTTAAAGTTAATTCTATATTGGGAGAATGAGCAGATATTAACCAAATTGCATCATCTTCTATTGTATTATTTGAAATGAAAATAAAATTATCAGTATTATTAAGATCTACATCGAGGGTAATATCAAGTCCATTTCTATAAACTGTAAGATTATACCAACTTTTTGGATAATAAAATTTTATTGAGTAACTTGAATATACTCTTATAAATTCAGGACTGACTGTCCATTTATTTACCAAATTTTGCCTTATTGATACTGACCCATCCGAGAAAAATAAATGTTTAAGAGAAATATAATAATTAAAATCCAATTCTAAACTGATAGATAAATTATTTCTTATAATAATATTTATCATAGCTCCCGTCGTATAGAAATCAAGATTCTCTATAGAAAGCATTCCAGTTCCTAATTCTGTTCCATTTTTTATAATGTATGAATTGCCATCAATTTCGGCAGTCATGTTAATTTCAGATGGAAAATATGATCGAATAACTTTTTGTTTTATCTTATGCAGAAATACATCTCCAGTCCTATTC
>JBHLNL010000132.1:0-9998 GCA_048941605.1 Promethearchaeota archaeon
CAGTCACTGGTAGATTAGGTTGATTTATTATGGTTGAAACTTATCATAAAAATTTTGAAAAAGTATTGAAAAAAAACTTTACCAATATTTTTGTTCTTTCTATTCTTGAATCGGGACCTTCTCATGGTTATAAGATTGGGAATGAAATAGAAAAACGTACATTAGGGATGTGGAACCCTTCTGCTTCGTCGCTGTATTGGATATTGAATAATCTAAGGGAAAAAGGATTTATACAATTATTTGAAGAAGATAAAAATAAAAAAGTTTATGAAATTACAGAAATGGGTAAGCAAGCATTAAAATTAATGAAACAAACTCAGCGTAGAATTAGAAAATCATATCGGCGTTTTCTATCAACATCAATAATAGACAATGGTACAATTGATTCAGAAGAACTCAAGTACTTTGATGATGTTCCAAGTATCCAAATGTTACCGACCGCAATGAACCCAGATAAATTTGAAGGGGATTTAACACCTATAGAGAGACTTAAACTTTTAGAAGCTCAAAGAGCATCAATTATAGAAAATCGAGATAAAATGAATGAGTATATCAAGGATTTTGATGAAACAATTGCAAAAGTTAAAGAAGAATTAGGTAAGGATGATTAGAAATACCAGATAGAAAAAATAGAAAAATATAATTAAAAGATTAAAAGAGAGTTGATATAATTATGAGCATTGAACAAAGGAAAAAAAACATAACTTTTCTTACTTTTCTTATATCGTATAAATGCACTAATGAATGCAAACATTGTGCCCTCCATGGATCTCCAAATCAAGACAATTCTTTAATAGAATTGGAAGATGTGAAAAAATATTTGGAGGATATAACAGCCAACTATAACATTAACGAAATTGGATTTTTTGGGGGAGAACCACTACTGCATTTTGATTTGTTAGTTAGTCTTATTGAAGAAGTAAAAAGATATGATATATCAAAAATAGGATTACCAACTAATGGATATTGGGGAAAAAATGATTTAATTGCTAAAAAATATGCATTAAAATTAAAGGAAGCGGGCTTAAATCAAATCGGATTTAGTGTTGACGCATTTCATCAAGAATTTATTTCGCTCGATTCAGTAAGAGTAGCGTTAAAAGCAGCTTATGATGCTGGAATTGAATGGATAGGTTTAGTAGCACAAAATTTAGGATCTAAAGATGAAAAGAACGAATTTAATGATCAAACTAAAAAAATTACTGATACCCTTTCAAAAGAATTTGAATTTTGCCAAGTTATAAATAGTGAGTTATTAGTGATGGGACGAGCTGCAAGCCAGCTTACAAATTACTACTCAATGACGACAATACCTTCAGACAAATGCCTTAATTTTAAATTTCCAATGTTTATGATCGATCCTAATGGATGGATTTTTCATCAATCCTGTCAAGGGATTTCTATTGGAAATGCTAAGGAAAAATATCTATCTGAAATAATAAGTGAATTTAACTATAGAAAACATCCGATAATAAGTAAAGTAGTATCGAAGGGAGGCCCTCAAAATCTTCTTGAAATTGCGATTGAAAAAGGATATAAACCTCTAAATGGATATGCAGATAAATGCCACCTTTGTTTTTCTACGAGAAATTTTCTGCGTCCTTTTTATCCAGGTATCCTCGAACCTTCAAATTTGTACTTTTAAAATCAGCTTAGGATATTCAAAAAACTGTTTTAAAAAATAATAATAAAAATTAAGTTATACCTATTTTTTTTATTATATATGAGTGATAAAGAAGATTTAAGCTATCCTAGTTATGCTTTTATAGCACTAGCAAGACGTGGAATGGAAAAAATTTCTTTAGATCAATGTTTTCTTGATAATTGCGATAATCAGGACTCAAACCTATTAGAACCTATTAAGAAAGAAGTACAGGAAGATGAAAAGAAAATAATTAAGAAAATTCATATTAGATGTAAAAAATGTAATCGCATTTTCATTTTAAAACTTGAAACCTTGAAAAATGTAGCAAAATCGACCAAATCAAAAGAAGAAGAAACCTTATCAATGGGATTAGTATATGCTCTTGATGAAAATGGCAAAAATTTAGGACATATTGGGTATTTTTAATATGAATTTTGATTTTTATTTATTTGATTTAGATGGCACATTGCTCCACCTTGGTAATATTAGAGCTTATGCAGAAGAAATCTTGATGGAAACTTTAAATAGACTAGAAGCAAAGTATCCTCCAATTGGTAATGAGAAATTTAAACTTTGGTCTTCTGAACAAGGTTATCTAAATGTTTTAGAAGAGTGGGGAGTTGAAGAACCACAAAATTTTTGGAAATTTTTCGATGAAATTGATTTTAAAAAGAGGAAAATACTTATTAAAAAAAAGAAGGTTTTTTTGTATCAAGATGTACAGTATGTGCTAAAGAAAATATATCATCATAAAGATAACAAAAAACTAGCAGTTGTAACAAACACTGCATATTACATATGTAAATATATTTTAAATAAATTTAATATCAGTAAATTCTTTCATGAAACCTTCAGTTTGGGTTATTATGATAATGATCAGGAGTTAGCTAAACCATCTCCAAAAGGTATTTTGACAATATTGGATAAATTCAAATATAATCCAAATGAATCAAATGCTATTTTAATTGGAGATTCTAAACTTGACATTATTGCTGCTAAAAAGGCTAATATTTATGCATGCTTGATGAGAAGGGAAATAAATCCACGTAATAGACAATATAAAGAATGGCATATTCAACCAGATTTCGTCATAGACGGATTAAATGAACTTTTTGATTTATAATATTAAGAATTATAGAAATTATTTGCTTCATCCCTTAATTTTAAAGCAATGACACATTTTTAATCAATAAAAATAAATATCCAAACTGACTTTTATTTAATATTGAATATCTTAAGAGACTAGTCCAAATGTCAATAAAATTAGGAGAAGAAGATATTTTACGAAAAAAAGTGTGGAAAATTATCAATTTAATCCAAGCTAATCAATTATTTGTCCACTTTAAAGATTTGAGCATTAAATATTTAGATGAGAAAAGTAACAAACTAAATACAACAAAATTACCAGAAATATTGTCTCTATGTGTGTTGAATGCTATAGTTCCAAATTCTGCTATACTCTTAGTAGGTGGTCATGGTGGTGGCAAAACAACACTAGCTAAACTCTTGGGAAGAATGTTTACTGCTAATTCGCTTAATGACATTGAAAATTCAATTATAAGAGGCCACCCTCAATTAACTGAAGAAAAACTTATTGGAACACTTAAACTTGGTAAATTAATGAAAGAAGGTGAGGAAGAGGTTGTATGGAGACAATTTGTTACAAATTTCTGGAAAATTATAGATGAGGTTAATCGATTGACTCCATATGCTCAGGATATCCTTTTATCATTATTGGCTGAAGGGACTGTTAAATATTATGATTCAATAACAGCAATTAATAAATTCTCTTTATTTGCTACCATTAATCCGCACGATGTTGGTACTTTTGAATTATCTCAACCATTCTTAGACAGATTTGGAATCTCAGTTCCAATTACTATGCCTGGAAGTCATGATTTACAAATAATTTTAACTGGAAAAGATGAAAAATATAGTGGTCGAGATGAATTAATAGAGGTGCCAAAAGTTTTATCTATTGATGAACTGATGGAAATTTGGTACTATGTTAATAAAATTACCTTTACATCTGATGTTAATAACTACATACACGCGATAATTAGAGAATTTACATTATGTGCAAGAGTTGATAAAGGAAATACGGAGGATTTAAAACCTAGCACTGGGTTATGTTCAGGTTGTCATTTTAATACAGCTCAAAACATTTGTAACAAAATTGATTCAATTCTAAGTGTAAGAGTTGCAAAAGATCTCTTAAGATATTCAAAAGCTTTAGCATGGTTGTTAGGAATATATAAGATTGATGTTAATATTATAAATACTATTGCGCCTTATGTAATTTCACACAGAGCCGTATATGTAAAAAGAGAGCTAGATAAAGCTCCTTATTTTGGAGACAAATATGAATTCACTAATAATATTTTAAGTACTATCCAAAAGAGATTTAAGAATCGTGAAGTTTGTTATCAAATTTCTGAGAGATATCGTCAAGGAAATCCTAAAGACAATGATTTGACAGAATTAAAAAAATTTGAGAAAAATGATTTAATAGTAAAATTTGATTTGATCCCCTTTGTAAATTCAGTTAATAATAAGGAATATCCCCCGATTGCCCAACAAATAAAAGATGCATCTAAGAAAGGAGATATCAATAAACTTGCTGAGATTCGTAATAATCTTTTAGAAGAAATTGATTTCCCCAATAGAGGAGATTTAATCGAATGGTGTAATCGAGAACTTTTCAAACAAACTGTTACCGATTATGTCTTCAAGTATAAATTTAATACGGAATTATGGGCAGATATAGCTACTGAATTTTCTAATCTAGACCAACCTTTAAAAGAAGCATTTAATCAAAGACAGACTAAACAAATTCGTACAGAAGATATACTTATTGAAATTAATGTTACTGGGACTCACGAAGATTCACTAGTAAATATTCAGGTTTCTGGAGGTTCTGAGGCTTTGAAATTAAGAACAATTTTAGATAATCTAGAATACATGATAAAGGAAGAATAGAAGAATTTGAATTAAGATGATTCAATCAAGAAGAAAAAAAGGAAGAAATATTAAACGAGAAATTTCAGAAAAAGAAAAAAAATCTATACAATTAGCAAAAATTGCATGGAATAAGACTTTAAAAGAATTCTATTATCCACCTTTAAATGAGCCTAATTACGTATTTGATTACACTCACTTAGAAGGATTTTATATTGATCCAGACCATCGATGGCAAATAACAATGAACCTAGCCAATACACCTATATTTAAAGATGATGAGGAATACATAGATTATTTTTATATTATATCACTTCATGAAGTGTCTCATTATCAAATTATACCATATGATGGATTAATTAACGCAAAATTACTCAGATCTGCTATGCACTATGTAAATCAGAATTACGCGCCTATTGTAGTAAATATATTTGCTGATTTAATTATTGATACGAAATTATACCAGAAATATCCTAAACTTATTGAATGGGAAATAGCTGAGACTTATAAACATCTAACTAGTAAAGGACCCATTAGTGATTTTAGTAAATTTTTATTTCGAGCTTATGAGAAAATTTGGAATAAAAATATTCTAGGAGATGAATCATTAAACGAAATGAATTCCTTAGCAGAAAGAGTTTCAAAAGTAATTCTTAAAGATTTTGAAGATGAATCAACTTGGGAAAATAAAGTTTCTCAAATAGCAAATTATTTAAATAAATTAATCCAAGATACTTTTACGTTGATAGGAACAAGAGGAATATTAGGTAAAAATAAAGAAAAAAGAAAAAGTCCCGGAGGAGCATTTTTAGAAATTCCTAAAGATGTTTTAGAAATTATGGACAATCCATTAGAAAACAAAAATACAGATAAGCTAAAAGAAGGCAATGAAGACGAACTACAGCAAAAATCCGAAGAATTTGCCAAAAATATTCCATACTCTGACTTTGGAGGTCCTGCTCGTCAAGCAGGTATTTTAATTGACGGAAGCGAGTTAGCTACTTGGTATAGGGGGTTAGCAAAAAATTTAATTGAAATAAAAATTTTTGAAGCAAAACCAGGAGGACAATTACCTGTTTATCCAGAAATTTGGCGGATTGGAGATAGAATAGAAGATTTAGATATTGTTCAGAGTTTGTTGAATAGCCCAGTAATTATACCTAATATCACTACAAGAAAATGGGCATATAAAGAAGGACCTGGTCACTTAATTGAACAAAAAATACCAGATCTTCTAATTGTTTTAGATTCCTCAGGATCTATGGGTTGGAATTATACTTCTAGATCAATTAGTGGAAGAGGGCCATATCATACAGCTCTTGTAGCCGCTTTTGCATCTTTGCATTACGCAGCTAGTAAAGGCGCTAAATTTAGCGTAATAAATTTTTCGAATAGAGCAGATGTTTGCCAATGGACATCTAATTATAGAAAAGCCGAAAAAGTATTATTAAGATATCAAGGAGGAGGTACTTTTTTACCAATTAAAGAAATCACAAATCAATGTGAAAAAGCAGAAAAAAAGGCACTTGTTTTTATTATTACCGATTTTGGTATTTACAACTGGGCTAAAGCTAAGAAAAATATGTTAAATTTAGCTGAAGTAGGTCATAAGATTGTTGGATTTTTCATAGGATCAGCAAGAATCCCCAAAGATAAATTTAAAAATCTTCTAGATAAAGTGACCTTCTATGGGGTAAAAGATCCTAAAGCTTTAATTAATATGGTTATAAAAGAAGTTCAATATTATTATTCATAAGCTCTTTTTCTCAAACATAATAAAAAATTAGGGTTTAAATTTAAAAGATAAAATTCTCTTATCATTATTAAATTGAAAATGACAATATTAATTCATGGCTAATTTTTGCATAAAGTGTGGCAACTCTTTACAATCTTATTGGAAATTTTGTCCATATTGTTCACATCAAGTCTATCAAACGACAAAGGATATTTCTGACATAGATAAAAAAAAAACAAGTTTCCAAATTTATGATCACCAGGAGTCTCAATCATTAGATTCAAGTTTTCCTATATTAGAAAGAAAAGAGAAAAAAAAGATTACCACACTTCAGAAAAGAGCATTATTTATAGGTGTACCGATAGTCATTGCTGCAATCGTAATACCAATCATTAGCATTGCGATATATCAATATCTTTTTCCACAAAAGACTGTCCATTTTTATGTTGATAACGGAAACTCTTCTACATCTTACATAGTTTCAACGTCTAGAACCACATTAGATTTTTTTGAGAACCAACCACATCCCTCTCATTCTTATTCAGATCCAAATTATGTAGCGTTTGTAATTGAATCATTTTGTACACCTAATGACTCAAGAATCATTCAAATTGCAAATGGTATCCTTTCAAAATGTATAGATCAATATGATTCCGAAGAAGTGATTAATGGGTTATTAAGTTTTACTCAGGCAATTGGCTATAAACTTGAAGTTTATGATTTAGCTCAATATCCAATGGAAACAATATTTAATCAGGGAGATTGTGAAGATCTTTCTATATTATTTGGATCGTTAGTAGTTGCATTAGGATATGAAGCAATTATTGTAGTTATTAATTATTATGATGTAATTGAAGAGGAATGGTTCGGTCATGCCTGTGTTGGGGTATATCTAAATTTTACACCATATCAGCATACAACCTATCCTCCTAGTTATTCTTTTACAGTAAATAGTAAAGAATATTGGATTTGCGAAACAACATACCAAGGTTGGATGATAGGACAGTTACCTGCGTCAAATCCAAGTTATTATCAAATGCTAGCCTATGAATTCATTAACTAAAGATATTATTTCTTATTAATTTCTCGTAAATAAAGCTTCATAAAATAGCGTTGGCTTTGACAATAAAGGAGTTTATCTTTATCAGTTAAATGTCTACAATTTTGCAATACATTCGAGATATCTCTAAGAAGTTTAAAATTGTCATATCTAGACTTCTGTGGTATCTCTTTTACCTGTTTACTATTACTGCTATTAATATTTTGTTGTTCATAAAATAAATCTTTAAGATTTAAAACAGGTTCCAATTCTTCAATTTTTGAAATGATCATTTCTTTCTTTCAGTTTTGAATTTTTTTATGATTCATTCAAATTAGTGCAAATATCTCTATAATAGCAGAGAGATATCTAGATATATATTAAAAACATATGGTTTTATCTTTTGAAACTAAGTGATATCCACGTAATATCTTCATACTAAGAAAAAATAAAAAAAAATGATAATTTTATAAAAAACCTAAAAGACTATCTATCTCTAACCATCCTTTTTTTGCATGGATTATCTTTCCGTCTTCATTAATTACAAATTGTCCGGGTCCTTGCTTCTCCCATCCCTCATATTCCCCATGTTCGATCCCTAATTTTGTAGCTTCTTTCATTTTTGATCCTATTTCAGATATTGCTGCAGGAGTCATTAATCCAAGCCCATATTCCTGATATAACTCATCTTTAGAACTTGGAATGACTGGAAAATCTATATTTTCTTTCTCTATGAATTCTTTAGCTACTTTCTCACCAGATTGTGTAATATATAAAATTTTAGCACCTTTTTCTATAATTTTATCTTTTTGATTTAAGAGGGTTTTTAGATCTAATTGGCAGATATTGCATCCAAAATATCTTGAGAAGATTAAAACAACTTTTTGTCCTTTATATTTTGCTAAGTCAATTAAACCTGCATTGTAAGAATTCAACTTAAATAGAGGGGCCTTATCCCCTTCTTCTAAATCATTATTTCTCATAATATCCCATATATCATAAGTTATATACTTTTTGAATTAAGATTTTCATAAAAAATTTATTATAACATAAAAAGGCATATTATAGTTGTAAAACCTGAAAATCAAGAAAATTAAATTATTTGGGTATAGATCGTCAATAAATTTCTAAATTTTTATATATTTTAGTTTAAAATTTCATATGATTAAATATTAAATATCGTTTTATTTTTATCTTTCTTCAACTGACATCAAGACAAAACCAAGTAAAATAGGTGTGAGTGATATTAAAAATAAAAAATACCAAATAAAATAAATATATATAACATCATTAAAATGCCATGGAGCCCATCCATGATAAGATACCATAAGAACAAAAAATCCAAGCCCCACTAGTTTAGGCCCCATCTCTTTTGATTTATACCCATAAAATGCGAAAATGTATGCCATACTAAAACAAATTGGTATCCAAATTGTGTGAAGGAAGAGATACATGGTAACCTCAATAGGATTTTCTGATGGAATAATGAATAATCCTAATATTAACCAAAAAAATCCTAGGATGAGTACAGAAATGCTAGGAATTTGTTGCAGTTTTTTATTTTCGGTTAAAATCTTTAATATACCATATAATATCCCAGCAGAAAAACATGGCATCCCCCATCTCCAAGCAAAAAAATGATATCCAGATAAATTTTCATTAGCAAAAGAAAATCCTAACGCTCTAAATATATGAGCCACAAAAGTGATGCTATACACTAAAAAAGAAATACTCCAAATGAGAAGCGAAGAGTTTTTTCTATCTGTTCTAATCCATCTGAGAAACAAATACCCTGCTATTGTCCATAATAAAATTGTGCTATTTAAGCCAAGCCCAAATAAAAAAAAACTTGATTCTAACACAATTACAGGGGCTCCATGAGGAAGTGCAATTAAAACATATGTAGAAATTATTGAAATAATTATGAGCCCAATTATATAAATTAAATGAGTTTTTTCCAAATTAATTACCATTCAAATTTCTTAAATTTTTTAATAATTTTTTCATCTTCAAGGTTAATATTCAACCTTTCTCCTAATTTGTCATAACATTCTAAAATTAATGTATGTAATTCATTGATTTTTAGCTCAATCTCAGGATCATTTTCTTTAAGATAGCCTTTTACATAAAATGCCTTATAAAGGTTCACAGCTGACATTATTTTTATTGAATATTCCTTTAAGATGTCATAAAAAATTTCACTTTTATGATTCTTATCAGTGATTACTGAAAGCATTAACATCTCTTTATTTCCACGTGCCCAACATGAAGTAATCTCAAAATACAAGTTGATTAACTTTAGTTCATCTTCAATTAAGGAGACCTCAAAAAATTGATCTGACATGTCTAAATCAAAAAAACCTAAAATTTTTTTGCATATGCTCTCTTTTATTGACCCGGGGTGAGAAAAATAAATCTCTGGTCCAGTAATTGTATTAAAATAAAGTAGCGCTAATTTCATTTTATAAAAATCCATTAACTTTCTTTTTAATATATAATTTAAAATACTAATTTATATACCTATTCAGCAGAAGGTGTTGAGTTAAAAATCTAGCAACTTTTAGAAATTTTTGTCAATCCATTCTTCAAATTTAATTTTTCTGAGTTGTTCAGCCCATAAT
>JBHLNL010000133.1:0-9898 GCA_048941605.1 Promethearchaeota archaeon
TTAATGCAAGTATATAGCACACATGAATATAGTGGTGAGAAAGGGGTTATCACATTAATTACAGAATCACTAAATATTTTATCATATTACAGTGGACCTGAGGAAGGGTATTATCTTCTACTATTTCTAAATTTAGATGACGATCCTGACGTTTATGAAGCTGGAATAGTAGATATTGCTCGCATTATCTTAGAAAACATAAAAGATGAGTCCTATTTACGACTGATACCCTCATTATTTCAACGTTTATCTGTATATCCATCCCTTAGTGAAGAAGAAATTCTTATTTATCATTATCAAAATGGTGTTAAACGCGCAATTATAAACATGTTAAGAGACGATGGGATAATAAGTAAATCCGAATTGATGATTTGGCTTAAAGATAAATATACTGAAAGCTTTTTTGATATAGAATCCATTTTGATGGATCTAATAAAAATGGAAATTATTAAAGTTGGATCTATTAAAGGGTTGACTTCTGAGCTCATCTTTTTCACAAATGATCTTTTTATACTTCGCGTTCCTCCTACTCTTTTATTAGATGATCCTTTGAACCGTGGTTTGCCTTCTCAGTTTGCAAAAGAATATCAAGAAGAACTTAGAGAATATTTCCAGGATTACAAGCCAACAGAAGAAGATAATATTAAAATTGTAAATTTGTTAATCAATCCACAAGTCTATGAGACTTTGAGACTATTAAGGACTTCGATTGTTACTAAACAAGATCTTGAAAAGCTTAAAAAGAAAGGAGTCTATGATATTAATCTTGTCTTGAAATTACTTTGGGACAATAAGATGATTAAAGTATTCAATGATAAAATGAATAACGAATATTATGCGTTACTTACCGATATCTATGTTGATTTAATCTTTCCAAAATATCTTTTAAGAGCTGTCAAAGCTGCCTATGAACAAAAATCAAGAATTAAAAAAGTACTTTTTGAATATCTCCAAATTCTTGAAGATGCATTTTTCGAATTAAAAAAATCAGGAAAACTATAAAGAGAATTAGAAATTATAACTTCTTTTTTCTTTTTTTATTAATATATCCAAACTCGTGCAGAGTTTTCCTCAAATAACTTTCCGATAAAGGTTTTTTTTATTTGAGTCATTATATCGGATTTATTTCACTTGCAATCTTCGGCTTGCTGGAGATTAATTTTAATGAATGCTTCTTCTTGAACATTACGCTGTTCCGATTTCACAGACCTATTTACTTGATATAAGTGTTTCATAGCATCATTTTTTCCTTCCTTGATATTTTCGATTAATTCCTCCTTACTAAAACCACCAGAAATTACCAGAGCTGTTTGAAATGTGTGATCAGGCTCTAAAGTCATGAATTCAATTTGTAAAGCGGATAATATTTCTCCTTTTCCCTTGTATAAAGTATTAGAAAGATTCATTTTATTCTGATCAACTTTAAAATTTTTTGTTAAACAAGACTCGAAGTTTGTCGATTTAGAAATGGGAGAAAATCCACCATATAGTCCTGTATCATCATATTGGAAAATTATATCATTTTCTTCATCATACCCTGATAAATCATTGTCATATCCCGCAAGTCCGTTTATATCAAAATCAAAAACAAAATACATTGAAAAATCTTTCATGGCAAAATCTGAAATATTTTTTATTGTGAAAAAAGTACTGATATATGGTACTTTAGGTGGATTGAAAATGTCCTTGTAAACGCGCATAAATTCTTTCTTTTCTAGGGGTGTCGATTGGATTTTGTTTTCCTTTACTAATTTCTTTAGATACTCTGTAATATTGAAATCTAAAGTAATTCTACTAATAGCTGTACCTTTACGAGTATTTACTAAATTATAAATAGGAGTTGGCTCAATGTTCTTTAGAATCACTGGAATAGTACCAATTTTTTCCCCTTCCAGTGCAAAACTGAACCACGGGCCAGTAAATTCTTGTTCACTTAGGTATATGAGATATTTGTTTTTATATTTAAGCTCTTTTATTGAAAAACCCATGACATATCCAGCAACATTTCAAGTGGCGAAAATTTCATTGAATATAATTTTTAATACTATTTTTTAAACCTCCATTAATTTTTTTGGAATTTTATATTTATATCAATTTATCAATATTTTAAAAAAACAAGAATTCATAAAAAAGTTTGTAATAAAAAAATTACAGAGTCTCTACAACTCTATAAGCGATATATAAGAAAGCATCATTTACATTTTCACCTGTTAAGGCTGATGTTAATATGTAATGAAATCCGAATTCTTTAGCATGCTTTTTTATTTCTTCTTCATTTATTACAATATCCTTTTTTAGATCAGATTTGTTTCCAACTATAACGATAGGAATATTACGTGGTACTGCTTTTTTAATATCTTTATTCCATTTTTCAATACTATCTAGATTGTTAATGCGAGTTCTATCTAATACAATAAAAGCAGCATTAGCACCATTATAGAATCTTGCTCGATTTAAATCAAATTTTTCTTGTCCCCCAACATCCCAAATTATAAAATTGAGCTTAGTTTTTTCATTTAGAAGTACTGTTTTTTTACTAATTTGTACTCCAATTGTGGAGATATAATCTTTCTCGAATTTATTCTCTACAAACCTTCTAATTAATGAAGTTTTACCTACTTGAAAGTCTCCACATAGTATTAGCTTATTTGAATACTCTCCTTCTTTAGGAAGTTGTCCTGCTCGAGTTTTTGATAAAGCTTTAATAATTTCAGGAATTTTTGATGATACAAATTGATTTCCAAATAATACAAGCTCAATTTTTGAAGCTATATGCTCAGAATATACCTTTAATTCAATATCTGAAGTTGTTTGATCTGCTACTGTGGCTAATATTGAATTTGGGCCCATTGAACTAAAAATAAATTTTTTACCACCAGTTTCAGTAATATTAAAAAAACTATCTGTTTTCCCAAACTCTACTTTAATTCGATCTATATATGTATCGAGCATAGCAGAAAGAGCACCAATAATAGCATCAGATTCTTCTTCATTTTCTTTTTTAGACTCTGAAGCTATGATAAAACCATTTCTATCGCATATTGTGACTCCTAAAATTCCTTCGACTTCATTGAAATAGTTTCTTAGAATCTCTTTAAGTAGATCAGTACTTGGAAGGCGTTCCATGTTATTCACTCTATTTTTTTATAATTATAATATGCTAACATAATATAAATATAATCTTTCAGAGGTATATAGATAATATTATAATCATATTTCTGTAAACATCACCATACCATATTATTTTATATTTCTTTTTCAATCATTTCTTCTTTATGATTGAATCTACTGATCCAGAAATATTAAAGTATGAAGAAAATATTGCCAAAATCTTAGACCGTGCAGTGAAACTATTTAGAAGAACAAATTTAAATGATTTAGCGGATAAATGGGATAGAATATTAAAGACTTACGATACAAAAAAAAGGAATCATTAAAATAAATCTTTAAAATTTAGCTGTAGAAATTGTTCATATAATCCAGTATATACTCTTGATTATTTTCAGTAATATCATATAGTTCAAAAACTAAAGAATCAATTGTTTTTAGATATAGCTTTAATACTTTAGTATCCTCTAGAATTAACTTTACAATTTCTATTATTTTTTTAGCATTCTGCTTTTCTTCATTAGTTATAGGGACTATTATGGGAAGATTTTTGATTTTCTCTATTAAAATTCTTGGAAACAATTTTTTATATGAACCAAATGATTTAATAAAAAAATAAGATAAAAGTGATGAATTAATAATACCTAATAGGTAGTAATTATTGAATTCTAAAGCGGGAGTGTTTCTTATTTTCAGATTGTAAAAAGATTGAGATGTGAAAGACAAACCTTTATCATAAGTAGCGCAAATTTTGTTATTCTGGCTCATTTGTCTGATTATAATTCGATCTCTATAGATTTCTAAATCTTTGTAATTAATTCCTTTTTTAGAAATATCAATATATCTATATTCCTTGATTTTATATCGTTCAATGGAGTAAATATAAGGTTGAAAATCCTGTTTTTTTTTTGAATTAATTCTTTTATGAATTATATTCTCAATAAAATTTTTACTTAATTTGGAATTACATTGAGAACATTTTAGTTCTTTCTTTGGTAACGGTAAGTATTTTTCACATTTTTTGCAGTAAATGATTTCTCCTTCCTTTCCTAATTCAACACCTCTTGATAAGGAGATCTCATAATGCTTCTGATTCATTAATTCACCCAATTTTGAAAATTTCGTATTCAAATGTCTTAAAATCAATATATCTTCTTTAATTAAATGAATTAAAAAATCGTAATTCCAATCTTCTATATGTTTCTGAAGAATAAGCTTAGATTTTAAACCATCTAGTCCTGCCATTTTTATTAGAATTTGATTATTTTCTCTTACAGCAATACTTTTTTCTTTTTGTAAAATTACAATTATATTAGAAACTATTGGATCTTCAAATTTAGGGCCCGTGTTATATAATTCTTTAATTTTTGTATTATTATAGATGTATTTTCTAATTACCTTTCTATTTGATAATGCTAAAAGAGAATCAGGAACAATATATCCGAAATTCCCATGATTTTTTAAAAGTTTTATTCCCAATTCCATAAAAATTTGATAATAATCATATTGACCTACATTTGTTTCAAAATTTTTTTTATTTATTATACTTCTTTGATCTTGAGGGATGGCTCTAATAAATAAATATGGGGGATTTCCTACGACAAAATCATAATCTTCTGAGATTGAAAATTCTAAAGCAGAAAGATTAAAAATTTTGAATTTTGGAAAAATATAGTCTTTCTCACTCTTTCTAATTATATTAAAAATTTCAAATAGATTAAGTTGGATGTTAACTTGACACAAGATGACGGCTATTGGATTAATATCTAAACCAATAACAATATCCCGGATGTTTTCTATGATTTTCTTTGCGTTATTTACGGATATTCCTGAGAGTTCTTCTATATTTAATTTTATTTTCCAACGTTCTATCAACCGACTTACTGCCTGAACAATAAAACTCCCTGAACCACAACTGATATCGATAATTTTTTTGTTTTCGATATCATTTTTATTATTATACCCTACAGCATCCAAAATGTAATTCACTACAGAAATTGGAGTATAAAATTCACCTAATTTTTTTTTTTCTTCATGGTTTCGCATATTTTCATATAACTTACTAATCAAATCAAAATTTATGAACTCTAAAATGGAATTTTTTCTGTTTTTTTCAATCAGAATAGAATCATTCAATAAATTAAGATGTTCAAATGTTCTATCTAAAAATAAATTATAATATTGCTTATTTATGTCGACTTTATAAATTTGTTTCAAATCTTCTATGACATTTTCCTTTTTTAAATAATCAATAAAAACTTGCATTTGGAATTGAAACTTGATATTGTTTTTTAAATTTAAATCAAAAGAATATTTCTTTTTTTTTATTTGTAATTTAATACTAGCAATTAAATGTGGAGAAAATGAATTAAAATTGAAGAAAATAGAAATTGTGAATTAAAGTTCCAAAATATAACAAATTTAAATAATATTGAACTATATGTTTTTTGAGTAAAGGGAATTCATTGATGAATCATGATAATTGATATTTTTCTGATCATAGTCTCAATAATTATTTCTATGATCGGGATTATGTTTCTTTATTTCAATCGAAAAAGTTATGGCAGTAAGTTAAATATCCTTTTGAATGGTTTAATATATATAGTTCTGGGTATTTTCTTTTTCACATTTTTCTTTCTATCCTCATTGGTTTATTTTACTGAAGATATGGCATTAATATTCTGGTATCTATCAATAATTTTTTGGGTATTTTCTTTAAGTATGTTGAGCCTTATTCATAAATATATAATTAATTTTGAAAAACGAGCAGTTATATCTACTCTTTTCTATTCACTGATAATAGGGATAATATTAGGTTTAAGTTTCATTCAAGGATCATTTAAAATTCAATTGAATAGTGGTTTCTTTAGTTTTATTTTCGAGAATCTACTTCTCTTGATTTTAATTTTAATCTACAATTTCTTTATAATTAGTGTGATGTGCTATAATCTCACAAAATATTTTTCTAGAATTCGAAATAATAGATCAAGAAACATGTTAATCACTCTAACATTATGTTTTTCCATTATTATTGTTATTTATTCTGTTTATATTTTCTCTCGAATTCTCATTTTCAAATATCTCTACTCCACAATTTATTTAGTAGGTGCTAGCTTTACTTCGTACTATTTAATTAAAAAACCGTTTCTATTTATTGAACTTACTAATAGGATATATGATTTTATAATATTCCATAGAAGTGGTATTCTATTGTACTCTTATAATTTCGAAACAGGAGAAGCAACTGATGAATCTCTCTTGAAAGGTTCGATCCTTATAGGAATTAACCATATTCTTTCAAATTTTATTAACAAAAAAGATCAATTAGGTCTTATTAAAATGCAAAATAGAGATATTATTCTTGAATATGATAATACTCATGGTTATGCTTTATTATTAACTACTAATCACAAAAACGCTTTTATTGATAAAGCTGTGCATAATTTTATGAGAAAATTTACAATGTTAAATAAAGAAAAACTACAGAATTTAAATGGCTTAATTGATGTCTCAGAGTTTAGAAATGCAAAAGAAATAATATCAGAATTTTTTGAACCTTTCATCATTCAGGAATAAGAATATTATGAAGAGGAATTTGTTTCTAAGGTGATACTCTATTAAAAAATTCAGAGTATTATTATAGCTAATTATCAATAAATAAATAAAACTATATTTATGACCATATGTTCTATATTCAATAAGCCCTTTCAATTTGTCTAGTCGAAACCAAATAATGAATAATAATAGAATTTACAAATATTTCCAGCTGAATAATTAGAGGATTTGCATGATTTTTTTAATTATTTTAATGGTTGGATATACATTCATTTTATCTGTTGGTATTTATACTTTAATTTATATTTTGAAACATCCTGGAGATTTTGGGATAAAATTAACAGTAATTTTAAACTTTTTAACCATTTTAAATGCCTTATTCATATACTCCACTCTTTTTATGCTTTCTGTCATATTTTTCTTTTCTGAAAATGTTAATCTTCTGTTATGGAAACTTACTCTCATTTCTGGATTTATTGGATTAATATTATTATCATTGATATATACTTTTTTAAAAGAATTTAAGAAGATTCCATATTTTCCGTTTTTATATTTTACTATACTTTTTGGATTGCTAATAGGATCCTTTTTCTCACCAAATTCTATTAATCTAGACATAAATTCTACTTCTGTTTTAATTCTAGATCCATCGCATTTAAACTATAGATTTAATTTAATAACAGGTTTAATTATTAGTATATACCAATTTTCTTTTGTTCTCTATTTTTTCTATCTTTATTATATGATATATAAAAGCGCAAGAAAAAAGGAACATATTAAGGGTTTGATTCTCAACACTTTGATTTTTGTAATACCTATGTTAATGTTTGTTTTGTATATTGCGCTTCAAATACCCGTTTTTAGAGAATTACATATTCTCTCATTGTGGTTCAATATTTCAACCACATGTTATGTATTAATAAAGAAACCGGAAATGTTGTTAGTATTAACTAATAAAATTTATTTTATCAATATATATCACAAATCAGGAATTTTACTCTATTCTTATAATTTTAGAGCATCAAATAATGAGATAGATTCTACGATATGGGGGAACATCCTTATAGGAATAAATCATATCCTTTCTGAATTTGTAGATCCTAAAGATCAAATAGAAGTTCTCCAAACAGAAAATTCTGATATCATAGTTAATTATGATGACCTTGGGTTTGCTGTAGTATTAATTACTAATCGAAAAAATGCTATTTTGAAGAAACTAATGGACAAATTTTCCAATGAATTTAAAATTAAATATAAGCACGAATTAACTGAAATTCAAGATCTGAACAAATTGATTAATGTTTCAGAATTCACTGAAACAAAAGAAATAATAGAAAAAAGTTTTCAAATGTATTTATAAATCAATTTACTTCTTAAAATTGGACTCCAGAAATTATTTATTAATTATAATTTTAAACTTAATATATAATAAATACAAACAACTTCTATCAATAAAATAAAGTGGTAATGATATTTGTCGTTAAAATTCTGTCCTAAATGTGGAGGTAAATTAGATCCAGATGCCGTATTTTGTCCTGCTTGTGGCGCAGATTTAAAAGTAAGAAAGGAATCTAAGACTATCGTTGATTATGAAGCACCAAAAACAAAAGTTAAATCACAAACACAAACAGAATCAGTTCAATATGCTGATTTTGTAATAAGATTAATCGCATTGATAATCGACAGTATAATAATTGGGATAATGGGTTCTATACTCTCACTTATTATTTTTGCATTCTGGATACCCTTCAATATATTTGATCCATTCGGAGGATGGTGGACTGTTTCTTTTCCATTTGACTGGTTAATAGGTTTCTTGTATCATTGGCTTTTAGAAGCCTATAATAATGGTCAGACTTTAGGGAAAATGGCCTTAAAAATTAGAACTGTTGATGAAAATACATTAAAAACTACAAAACCGGGTAATTATGCTATAAATAATATCTTCAAGAGTTCACCCTTCTTGATATTAGATCTTATTATAGGCGTACTTAAAAATTCTGGAGACCCTCAGAATCGATTAAGAATAATGCAAAACGTCTCTGAAACAGTTGTAATATCTCATAGATAATAAACTTCTACAATTTTTTATTTTTTTTTTTAGAAAACCTTTATCATCTAAAGATTTATAAAGTTAAGTTAATATGATTATCCTCAGATTATAAGATTTTAACAGATTATATTATAGGATGATTTCAAGAATGGAAGTATTAGAATATCAACAAGATACAGCATGGGCTAACGACTGGAAAGTTATTGTAAGCATTTTTGAATCTATTGATTATTTAAAATCATTATTTAATAGGTTAGACGTTCCTTATTTACGGGAAATTCAACAGAAATTATTACTTCTTAACCTAGAGAAATATGCTTGGTCATTGCAAAATTACATTATTGAGAAATATTCATAGATTAAACTATATACTTTATGCTTTGTCTGGTATAGACGTTAAAATTAATTAAATTTAGGATTCTGAATTCACTCTTTATTAAGTGGTTTTCTTTTTCTAATCTTTCTAAAGAGTTCTACTATATTTACCTTTAACATTAGATAAACAGTAATAGTAGTAAAATATAGGGTTATTATGCTCAAGATCCAATTTTCTGCTCCTAAGAAAATACAAATATTAAATAAATTATAAGCAAAAATTAACATTAGTCCTAATTTTCCTAACCACACCCAAAAAATTGTCTTTTTAACATCATATTTTATTAAGCCCAATGGCACTGTTATCATATCATCATTTAGAGGTGTGATACCAAATAGAAAAATAAGTAATGGAGCAAGTTTCGGATGATCCACTAAATATTGCTGATACTTTTTTAAATTTTCTTTACGATCTATAGAAATTACTTCTGATGCGCCTCTCCCAATAAAATAACCTCCCATTTCTCCAACTAAGCATCCTAAAGAAGCAATAAATCCTACTAATAGAGGGATAAAGATATTCATTTGTCTAAATGGGGCAGAATTAAAACATACTACAAAAGTATACGGAGTAGGGATAGGGAGCAAATTTCCTATCATACACACCCAAAAAGTGATGAGAAGACCAGTGCCTAAATCATAAAAGGGGGCATATTCTGAGATATTTTCTATAATTTCTCTATGAGATTCATTTAATAGAAAGTCTAGTGCTAAGATGGTTAAACCTATGAGTATTATAATGAAGACTAAATCGATCTTTTTCAGTTTCAAATTGATTAACACTTTCCTAAGGATATTTAAGGTAAA
>JBHLNL010000134.1:0-9870 GCA_048941605.1 Promethearchaeota archaeon
ATAAAAAAGTATCATCCTCTTCTGCAACTATTTCATTATTAGTTATAATTATGTCTTTTTTTTGGGACTAAAATTAATCCATAATTTCTCTGTAATTGAGCTAATGCCTTTTTACGGAGAACTTGATCAATATAATTAATTTCTTTTAAAACTCTATCAATATTTTTATTTACTTTTTGAATTACATTGTCAATTTTTTCTACCATTGTCTTTTCTTCAAATTCATATTTTAATTCTATTAAATCGTAGGTAGAGGAAATACCCAATTCAGGATCTTTTAATCTTAACCCAGCAATTCCTAAAAAATGTAAATCAGACTCCTTTTCACAATGATCAAAAATTAAACCAATTGCATATGGATTAGGAATTTGATATCCTAACTGAGTCATACAATCTATTGGAGAATAAAAGAACCCAAAACCAGGATGCGTATGAAACCATCCTATAATGAAATCATTTTTGTCATCTTGAATTGATCTTTCGAAAACAGTGGCATCAATTTGAGCCATATCCACATATTGTTTGTTTTCATATTTTACACCGGCTCTATCTCCAACTACCATTGGAATTGCGTCTTTTACAATTACTTTGGAGTTTTTTTCTATAGATCCAATTAAAATTCCATATACTTCACGCCATTTATCCGAATTTTGATTATCATTAGCATATCTTATTGCATAACCAACAATTCCTTTATAAGCCTTAAGAGTTATAAATACTGGTGTGTGAAAAGGATCTTTTTTTCTCGCTTTTTTCATAACTTCTGTATTTAATGCTTAGTTTGGTTACCTTTTAATTTTATTTCTTAATCTATATAGAATTTAAACAAAGTCAAAATATTTAAATTATATTCAATAAAATTTTTCTTTAAAAATGAAAGTATTAACCATAGCGGGTTTACCTGGTTCTGGTAAAACGACTGCAATAGAATCAATAAAAGACTTAGGTCTTATTGTAACAATGGGTGATGTTATTCGAAATGAAGTCAAAAAGAGGAATTTAGAACCTACTGGAAACAATATAGGTAATGTGGCCAAAGAATTGCGAGAAAAGGAAGGATCAGCAATTATAGCTGAAAAATGCGTAGAATTTATAATGAATATGGAAGCAGAGGTTATATTTGTGGATGGAGTGAGATCTCTTGCTGAAGTAAACATTTTCAGGAAATTCTGGAGATTTCCTATAATAGCTATTGTGGTGAATGAAGAACAAAGGTTCAAAAGGCTATTTGAAAGGGGTCGTACTGATGATCCTAAATGTATAGAAGATTTAAAAGAAAGAGATAATAGAGAAATTCAATTTGGGCTTAACGATGTTATAAAAAAAGCAGATTATAAAGTTCTAAATAATACTACAATCGAAGATTTAAAGAAAAAGATAAGAAAAATCGTTATAAATATTATTCATAATTATTAATTTTTAGATTTCTCTTATTTTAAATAATCAGCAATAATTTTTGCTAAGGAAATCTTGCACACTTCATTATCAATTGAATTTGTGCCTATTATTTCATCTGCTCCAGCCTTCAATATCCTAAATTTTGCCTGTTCTAGCATCAACGCATGAGTAGCTACAGCATATACTTTCCTAGCTCCACTTGCTTTTGCTAATTTTATTGCGGTGGCCATTGTACCTCCTGTAGCAATTATATCATCTGAAATAACAACATCCTTATCTTTAAGATTCAGAGTGCCACTCATTTTTATTTCTCCCGTTTTAACATCTCGTTCTTTCTCAAATATTTCAACAGAAATATTTTCACCAAAATGTTTAGCAAAAGCTCGTGATCTTTCAATAGCTCCTTTATCTGGAGCTACCACTACAATATCACTTGCATCCTTTGATTTAATATAATCAGCAAGTAATTTCATAGAATCTATATTAACTGCTTTACAAGAACACTCATTTAATATGATTGGTGAATGAACATCAACTGAATAGAGCTCATCAATACCAAAATTATTAATCATATGTAGGATAGAATTAGCAAATTTACTTTCTCCAGGTCTAAATATATTATCTTGACGTGCATAAGCTAAGTAAGGGATAACAGCAATTATTTTTGCAGCACCCATACGCTTAATTGAATCGATCATCATAAATAGCTCCATCAACCTAGCATTTTGATCAGCACTAGCACTAGGGCCGGTGGATTGTACAATTATTACTTCTTTTCCAGCAATTAAAGTTTCATCTTCTATATTAATTCTAAGATAATTTTCTCCATCTGGAAATTTTTTGATCTGTGTATTTATTGATTCAATACTTAATTCTTGTGCAATTCTAACACCAAGAATCTGGGATGCTGGTCCTACAATCAATATTTTTTCCAAAAATCTCACCCAATATTATGTTAATCGATATTTTATTTATAATTTCCTTTCTTATATTTTTTTCAAGAATTTAGTTATTTGATTAAATAGCTCATCTCGGTGGCCCTCAAATGAGTGACCTCCATTTTCATATAATAAAATATTCTGATCCTTTAACCCTAAATGTTCCTTAAATTTAAAAATATTTTCGAAGGGAATTCTTGAATCATCTTTACAATGGGCAATTAAAATTCTATGAATATTTTGTGGTCCTTTTTTTAGAAAATGATGAGGGCTAATTTTTTTGATAACTTCTTCTTGAAATTTTATTGGTGTAGTATGATAATCATATCTAGGTGAGAGAGCAATTAATTTTTTTGCATGCTGATCAATGAAACCATGAGATAAGACAATTGCTCCCCCTAAACTTCTCCCAAACAACGCAATCTTGTCTTCTAATAGGTAATTAGACTGGGCTTCAAGGATCCATTCCAAAACTGCATGAATGTCAGAAAATATTAGTGGGAAAATTTTATTCCATCTGTGACCATAATTTGTTTTGGTTTCTCCATGAGCACGATAATCATAAGCTATAATATAATACCCCGCATAAGCGAGTTTAGCAGAATAAAATTTCACAAAACTATTTTTTCTATGTTCTAAAAATCCAGGTAAAATAACTATGAAAGGAGCTTTAGAAGATAAATGGGAAGAATAATATAATGACCCTTTAAGATTGATGTTATCTGCTTTTACAGGAATATTAATTTCTTTAATGATTAAGTCTTTCATTATGAATATTGGTTATTTTTCTTTTTATATTTATTAATTAAGTTTTTTAGAGTTTCAATTGCCAAAAAAACACAATGTTTTTCTTCTTCTGGTATTCCCATTAATGCTTCATCAATGTCATCTGGTTTTAAATTCTCAGCATAATTAATAGATTTATTTTTAATTAAAATTGTCATTTGAGATCCTGTAGCAACCATTGCACCGCACCCATCTGTAATAAAATTAGCGTTAATGATTTGTTCATTCTCTATCTTTAAATATAATCCTAAAAAATAATCTTTTGGACCTCCTCTTCGCTCTTCAAATATGGTAATCTCTTCTTTCAGCGGTTTTCCCCAATTTATTGGATTATAAAATAATTTCACAATATTTTCATTATGTTCCTTAATCTCTTCCGCTATAATTCTCTCTTGAAGTTTATCCACATATTTTTTAAAATCTTTAGACATTTTTAAACAATTTAATAGTTATTTTAGATGATTCAAAACATGCTTTTCTAATACAGCTGTATCTTCTGGCTTTTTTTGATATTTTTTTAATATTTCAATGATTTTATGGCTCAACTCTTGATGTTCTGTTAGGCAGCTCGTTTTATTTAAAAATTCTTCCCCTCGACGAATGGTTGCAGTATTTTCTGTAATTTTAATAAGCTCTGTAGCAATAATACCATTGACATAAATTAAATCTGCTAATATATTTTTAATATATAAAAGAATTGAAGTTTGTTCAGACATAATTAAAAAAAGATTGCTTAGAATAAAAAGAGTAATTTTTTAATCTGAAATCAATTAATATATTGTTAATTTCACTTTTTTATCCAATTTTAATTTTAAACTCATATATAAAATGGTGGTAAAACTTTAGATTATAAGGATTTTCATGATGGCTTATTATCACTATCATCAGTCTTATTTCTGTTCTCGTTAACTCTTATGATCGGAACAATTGTGTTAAAACCTTTTATTGCAATTCAATCTTATGAAAGAGATTTAATTGTAATATTATGTTCAATAAATCTTTTATTTTCAATATACTGTTTTTGGAAAGCAATAAGATTACAAAAAATTTTCAGGTTAGAAAATAAGAATATAATTAAATTTGGAAAAATTTTGGGAATTATCACAACTATTTATATCCCTCATGTATTTATAGTTATATCTCTACTTTTTAGAAATTTACATAATTTAGAAAAAATAATGATTTCTCTCATTATTCTAATTGAAACTTTATTAATTGGCTTAAATATTAAAGAAGTATATGATTTAGTATTCTTAGAAGAGTTTCGAAGAGATTTTGAATTAGAAGCAGATCGTAAAAAATATTTTGAAAAATGATATGATGAGGGAAAATCTAATTTTTGAATAAATTTAATAGAAATTCTCTATTTTTTGGCTAATTTCTCTATAGCAGAATCGATCATCTTTAACTTTGTTGAATATTTTTCCATAAGTTCAGCAAATTTGTCAACATCTATTTCTTTATTTTCTTTTAGTAGCTTTAATTCATTTATAGTTCTTACTACTCCCGCTTTTTTATCAATCAGTTTTTCTTTTTTACTATAAGGGATTTTATCTTCTAATTTTTTTTTCTGATAAGATTTAAATCGTTTAATATTTAGGTCTTTAGGAACAAATTTAGTCAAATAAATAATATTTTTTGGAACAAATGGAGCTAAATTCTCTGGAATGATTATGATTGGTTCAGGATCCTGTATCTTCTTTATATCATCATAATTTAACTGTTCTACATCATTTTCTTTGAGATTATCTTTTACAATTGATAAATTTAAAGAAATATTTTCTTTTTCCTCACTTGAAAGTGATAGATTTTCTAACATATCTTCCCAAATATCTCTTGCTTTAATATAATACCATAAAGCTTTTTGTTGTAGTTTTGTAACTTTTTCTTTATTAATTAAGGTGATTGATGATTCTAAAGAAGCTTCAGCTTTGAGATAACATGCCTTTCCCATATCATAATGAAACTGAGCTCTAATTTGTTGTTTCTTTTTCTCTTCATGCTTCTTTAGATAAAATAACCTTTTCGACAATAAACTAAGACCCGCATATAGTTTTGAAGAAAAATAAATATTATTATTGTTTTCTTCTCTTAATGCTGCAATACTTTGAGCAATAATTCTTGATTCTTCTGAATTTAACTCAAGATTTTCTGATGTAAGAGATTGTCCAATATCTTTTTGATATACTTCAGCAGCACTAAAGTAAGCGGCTGTTTTATAGATCTTACTGCATTCTGTCATAGCAACGATAGCGTTCTCCCATTCTCCTTCCTCTTCATATTTTTCAGATAATTGAGAATAAGTCTTACCCATTACCCATAATGCTCGAGAACATTCAAACATAATATCTTGAATTTCAATTTCTCTGTTAGCTTGAGGATCATAAAAGGTTGCAGTGATGTCTAAATCTTCTAAGATCTCTCTGTGGTTTTCATTTTTATAGTTAACATTCAAGATCTTAGTATACTCTAATATCAGATTTAAATCATCCAAAGTAAAATGTTCATCTTCTTTTGCTAAAGCATCCTCTATTTTTTTTATAGAGAAGTGGAGGTATCTTATGCGTTGCATTACCTCTTCTGGAAAAAAAGTCATTATTAAATCTTTCAGTTTTTTCTTAAATTTGAGTTAATTAAGATAATTTATTCATCATTTTAAAACTAATCTATCAAAACATTTTTATTAATGACTAATCTAGAAAAATCAGAATATTTTGAGTTTTATATAAAAGTGAATAAAAATATAATTTTTATTTTTGAATTCGTCTCTGGAGGCGGTTTTAGTCAATATAATATTCCTACTTCAATCTTTTGTGAAGGATTTGGCATGTTAAGATCTATTATCCAAGATTTTAAAATGCTAGATTTTGAGATTTACACTATGTTAGATTATAGGATTTGTTTTTTATCCAATTTCATACAAGCGGATGTTATAAATAAAGTAGAAAAAAATGATAGTTATTTAAAGATTTTTAAAGATTTAATGAAAAAAAGCAATTATATTTTCATAATTGCCCCAGAAACCTCAAAAGTACTTTTTAACCTGACAAAAGTTGTTAAAAATCATGAAAAAATACTCTTAAGTACGAATCTAGAAGGGATTAAATATGGGACTTCAAAAATTAAAACTTATAGACTCTTTAGAAAAAATAAAATACCCACTCCTAAAACTTACAAGATACCCTTTAAACAAAAAATATTAGATTCAAATTTTATAATAAAAAAATTTAGAGAATTAAAGCGCCCTATTTTAATTAAACCTGAAGATGGCGTTGGAGCAGAATTAATATATTATTTTAAAGAAGAGTCTCAAATTTTAAATTTTTTAGCAAATTATGATGATAACTTTGATAGGAAAAGAAACTTTATACTTCAAGAATTTGTTGCAGGAAAAGATTTAAGCATATCATTAATAGGAACATATAATCCAAAAACAGATCCATTAATTTTGAGTGTTAATTCACAAGATATTAATCTCAAAACTTTAGAATCTGAATACCTTGGAGGCTATACCCCTATAGAAAATTATAAAGAAATAATTAAAAAATTATCTTTAATAATTAATCGAATAAAGCACCTTAAGATTGAAGGATATTTTGGTATTGATTTCATTAAAAATGATAATAACTTCTTCTCTTTTATAGAAATTAATCCTAGATTAACCACCTCTTATATAGGATTAAGAAATATTATAAATCATAATTGTGCAGAATTAATCCTTAATTCTAAATCTAATTTTTTCAATTATCCTAATATAAAATTACAAAACTATTCACATTTTACCCGAATTGATTTTTCCTATAATAAACATGAAAATATGGAAATCTTGGATAATGAATTAATACCTAAACTAACACAAATCATACCCGAATTCGTGACACCTCCAATTTCTCTTAATCAACCAAAACGATATTCATCATTTATAGCAACAAAAGCAAATGATTTAATTTCATCAAAAAATAGGGTAAGAGAGATATTTGAGATCTTACAAAGTATGAATTTTAATATAATTAAACCAAGACAAACAAAATTATGGTAAAACCACTGTAATGAACCAGAAGTGATATTATTAAACTGCTCTCAATTTTCAATCCTTTTTTTACACATAGACTATACGACAATAGCCATAAAGACCATACTTGGAAAATTATTAGAAGTATTTTGTCAATTAAATTAATTATATTATTTGTTAAAATATTAGACCATTTGAAAATCAAATGCAATATGAGATAAAAAATCAATGGAAATAAAATAATTGAAAATGATATTAAGAAATTAACAGCTTTTTCATTCTTTTTGTAAAATATTCGAGAAATAGCTTCGATTATAGTAAAAAAAATAACTGTATTTATGATAAAACTAGAGATAATTAGAATACGAAGCACCATATCTATATTACTCTGTTCAATCTCAATAAAGAACAAAAAGAAAGAGAAAAAGTTATTCAAGCTGCATAAAATTGTCCCTATAAATAATATAATTATGGAGATTATGAGAGAGAATATTTTATCTTTGTTCTCAAACTGAATAAATCTTTCAGATGTAATCCACATTAGTTTGCGCAAAATTGGAGATTTAAACTCTCTATGTACAAAATCAGGTTTTTTAATTGTATCAATACTACTTTTTAAAGAATTATAAGCATATATCCCCAATTCTGTTAAATAATATTTTTTATCTGATTTCTGCTCCACTAATTCAGATAACATATCTAAGTGATGATATATTGTGCCAGTGCTTACTCTGAGTTCTTTTTTAAGCTTAGTAAAAGTTGTAAATTCATTTTCTCCAATGATTTTTATTATATTTCTTCTAATCTCATGACCTAAAGCATAATAATAGCTTGATTCAGCATCATGTTCATTGGAATTTTCCTCGTTCTCATTGGAGTCATCTGAAATTCTTAATTACCTTCCTTTTGTTTTTCTGTTGTTAATAACATATTTAATATATTAAAGAGGATTATTAAAAATCCAGCTATTCCCAAATAGAACCCAATACGTGGATTAGGGAAAGTAGCAATTTGTTGAATGATGTAATCAATGAAAAACATTAAAAAGAATCCTAATCCTACGAGAAATACTATAACAGATTTAACTTTCAACTCGATTTTATATATTACCAAAATGCTAGCAATTAAACATATTATACCACTTAATAATGGAAATAGATATAAAAAAGAGTCTTCTATAGCTACTGTACTATAGAAAACATATAGCTCAACTAAAGTATAATCAGAGAACCATGAAAAAAATTCAGATAATATTAATATTATTGAACCGATAAGTCCTAGAACATACACATTTAGGTATTTTTTAAGTTCCATTAATTATCAAATTCATATTTTTGTTAAAATTGAAAAATTATAAAAATTCGAAAAGAATAATATTAAAATAAATTTCGAAAATTTTAATTTTTCTTAGGTTTGAATGATAATATTTAAAAATGATTTGATATAAAATGGTATCTCAATCTGACACAGAAATAGAAACTGAATCACCACCTCTGTTTAATTATCTAAAGCAAGAGATTCCTCTTGAAGATATTAAGGATTATGCGTCACCAAAACGAATTGTCTCTATAGACTTTGTAAAAGGATTTGCAATTGTTTTTATAATATTAGCTCATACTGCAAGTGGTTGGCTTTCTCCGGATTCATATTATTTATATGGATTATTGTTTGCCCTTTTAGATATTCTAGGTCCTTCATTATTTGTTTTTCTTTCTGCTCTTAGTGTTATTTTTAGCATTAAGAGGAAGGAAGGTATTGTACACCCTAAAATTATCCGAAATAGAGTTTTTACACGTGGGATTGTAATGATAATAATAGGTATGCTTACTAATATATTGATTATTGAGGGTGGAGAAATAAGAATCGCGATATATGGTTGGAATATAATTACATTTATAGGATTTTCTCAAATTTTCTCTTATTATATTTTAAAATTAAAAAAGTCAAGTCGTATTATTATTGGATTATTAATAATTCTTCTTTCTCCTACATTAAGAGCTATACTTTATCTTGGTAAAACAGAAGGAAATATAATCTTTAGTATTTTGCATTATATTATCACGTCTCCAACACCTCATTTAACTTTACTCCCATGGATATCAATATCGTTTATTTCTACTATATTTGGCGAATACATTTATGAAGCGATGAATAAAGGTACAAAAAACGCCTATGTTGGTCTATTTAGAATATTTGCAGTTTGGGGGATTATATTTATTTTAATTGGAATTTTTGCATATTTTCCTGATGGCTTAAACATTGCTATATGGAAGCCTGGATGGACTTTAGAGACTGATGCAACAATAGTTGGTGGACTATCTGAATATCCTCATTTAATTAATTGGTTATATGCAAACCAACAAGACTTTTTTTACATTCCAGGGATGCCTAATTTCTTAATAAGAGGTACTAGTGCTAATATGTTTTATAATCAAGGTGCTGCCTTACTGATTATTTCTATTTTCTTTTACTTCATTGATATCAAGAATAAATCTAATAATCTAACTGATATGTTAATATATTTTGGTAAAGTTTCACTGAGTTTATTCCTCATTCATTTCATATTTATTCCCCTGTTTTTTAATCAATTCCCTATAATATTCTTCCTGATAGTTAGTCTTTCGTATATTGGTTTTCTAGGTGCTTTTATGTATATTTGGATGGAATATGCTAAAGGAGTGGGTTCTCCTGAATGGCTAATGGTTCAATTGGGCAGAATAGGTCAAAAATCAGGTG
>JBHLNL010000135.1:0-312 GCA_048941605.1 Promethearchaeota archaeon
AGCATGCATAGTTTTAAAAGGAATTTTCCCTTCAGCTGACCATTTAGGATAATCATTTGTAAAAGTCTTGTAGCATCCCGCACAACTAAAAAATACTAAATCTAAATCTTTGAAAACTTCAATATTTTTATTCATTAATTCTTGAGCTGTATCAACAGCACCCACTCTAAAAAATGGACTTCCACAACATACTTCATCCTCAACTAACTTGAAGTTGATACCCAATTGTTCAAAAATCTTACAAGTTGCTGTAGCAATCTCAATTTGTCGGTAACTTGCTGTACACCCCACAAAATATCCAATTTTTGCATC
>JBHLNL010000135.1:322-9869 GCA_048941605.1 Promethearchaeota archaeon
ATTTTTCTAAACCAGCATCTTTAGCCCATTTAAATCTGTCCTCTGCTTTTCCACCATAAGGATTATTTAATTCTTTAGTTAAACGCTCAACTAATTGATGTCTCTCGATCATTGGAACTCCTGCTTCTTTACAAGCAGCACGGAGAGCTTCTATAATATCTACGGTGCGTACTTTATTTTCACATTGAGCTGAACACTGACCACATGTGATGCATGGCATAATAACATCTCTAACCTCTTCTGAAAATTCTAAATCCCCAGTCAAAATAGACCTAGCAATCCATATTTTTCCCGCATTCCAAAAGCTTTCCCAGCCATATTCTATCCCTGCAGGGCAGGCATCAACCATACCCTCATAAAGTACAGTTCCTTGCTTACCAGTATATTCACCTATACCTTCCCTGTCGGGTTCACCAGAATAGGCAAATCTACAAGCTTTACAATGAATACACTTAAACACATCTTTTTTTAGCTCTTCAAGCCTTTCTATTCCTGTTTTTGACATTTTTTTATCAACCTCCTTTATTTATGGAAGAGCAAGTCTTCCTGGATGCATTATAAAATTAGGATCTACGAGCTTCTTGAAAGCCCTCAAATATTTCCAGTACATTCCAGCTTGGTAATATGCTTGGATATGAATGTATGGATCCGGTCTATAATTTAACCAACCTTGCTTAAGAGCATATTCTGTTGTTTCTCTATTCAAATCCTGAACTTTTTCGAAATCTGATTGCTTTGTGGAGTCAAAACATACAATTGGCATACAAATTGCTTGTCTACAACGTTCAATACTTGCGATCCATATTACTGGAGGAAATCCATGGTCTTCCATCTTTTTTGTATACATCTCAGCAAAATGAGCACATTCAGGCCAGGGAGTGTACCATGTAATAAATAAGAATCCTGCTTCCCAGAAACTATAAGGAATAGCAATTTTATTTGGCTTTTTCATCCTACTTGCAATTTGTTTAGGATGAAGTTCTTGTTTTACAATTGCATCGGGATCTTTTGCTCTCTTCTTAAAATCCTCAGCCATTTTATCAATTCTACTAGTTGCATAATCTAATTCTTCTTGTGTTTGCGCCCAGGTTTCCCAATTCATCCACCATTGGGATATTCCCATTTCTTTGTAAAATTCATATTCGTGTGGAATCTTATCTTTTGGCCATCGTGCCATTACTAGTGGATAATTACCTCCTTGGACCATAACCGTATTATGGCTGATTCCAAATTCCTGTTTAGCAACTTCAAGAGTCAAATTTTGCATGTCATAAGGATTGGACATGCCCCAGACAACAACAGTTTTATGTTTGGGGTGAGGGTATATCTTCACAGCAGCTTTAGTGACTACACCAAAAGCACCTTGACTACCCATAAGAAACGACCACATATCAGGCCCTAAACCATACTTATAGAATGGCTTAGCAAAAGGAAGTGCCCATGAACCCGTTCTCACCACATCTCCATTTGGAAAAACAACTTCTCCACACATAAAATTATCTCCTTGCGGTCCCACTGAAGATGTGTATAAAGAAAATCCACGATCAATGGCATCTCCCATAACTGTTGCTGCTGGAGGAGCTCCATCAGGAATAGGGGGTGCCCAATCTGGGTGATATTTATGCATATAAGCCCAAATTTGTCCATTTGTAACTCCTGGTTCAATTATGGCGTATCTGTTATCTTCATCTATTTCAATGATCCTGTTCATTCTGCTTAAATCGAGCAATACACCACCTGGTTTAATAGTTGGACATGCAAATCCTCCTGATAAACCAGCAGATACTGGACTTACAGCAATTTTTTCTGCAGAGCAATATATTAAAATTTTACGAATTTCCTCAACGTATTTCGGTCTAACAACGATATCAGGAATCTGTGATTCTAATCCCATTACCGATTTTGCCAAGTAAGATGCTGTAATCGCTTTATTATTTGTAGCATATTCTTTACCAACAATACCAATCATAGCTTCTAAATCTTTTTCATCCGGTAATTTATAGCTCATATTTTCCAACCTATTAAATAATCTTCAAATTTTTGATTTTATATAATTTAAATTATTATTTTGGAAAATTAAGTACTGAATTTTAAATTTTCTTATATCATTTTCATACAAACTATGATTTATTCTTATAGACATAATGTTATATTTTTATATGTCGTAATAAAATTTCATTTACTAAGTAAAAAGCAGTAAATTAAGGAAAATTCTTGTATCTAAAATTATAATTTAAGTTTTATATCGTTATACACTCGCTTATTTTAGCATTTACATTAGATTTCTGACGTCTATTATCTTTAATTATAAATTCATGAAATAATTCGTTATCCTCATCTATAAATTCCCAAAATTCTTCATAAATTTCTTTTGAAGACATCTTTTTCTTTTTTGAGATAATTTCTTGCTTTGGACTCATCGCTTCGATGTTTTTAGCACCATTGAGTGGGTGATATTTAACTTTATTTCCATCAAATATTAGTTTTTCAAAAAGATCATTGTTTTTCGTCTCTGTGAGATTAAATGCTTTTACACCATTTCTTAATTTTTTAGAATTCTCTTGATTTAATTCCAAATCCACTTTTTGATATCCCCGAATTTGAAAATTATTATCCATGAAAAATTGAAAATGATGAGGACAAATTAATCCTTTATGCACAGAAATCGTAGTTAATTGAGATTTTTTATTTAATCTTGAAGGAGGTATACCAACTATATCTCTTGTGCTACAGATTGGGCAGATAACCTGAATTTTATTTGTTTTGCAAAGGATAGCCATTAGAATTTTCACATTATTACACTAAATAAAAACCTTACAAAAATCTCTAAAGTATTATATTTAAACTTAGCTTTTTTATTATTTTTGTCCTAATCTTTAAGTTAAAGAAAATATTTTTCCAATTATATACTAATTCTAACATTATTCTAATAAAAGTGGATATCATGTCAGAAATGGATGTTTTCTTTCACCCAAAATCTATCGCGATAATTGGAGCATCAGATAGTTTTAAATTTGGATATACTACAACAAAATATTTACTAGATTCAAAATTTAAAACCTTTCCAGTTAATATAAAAAAACAAGAAATTCATGGCCACAAAGCTTACAAGAATATAAAAGATATTTCTGAAGAAATAGATCTAGCAATAATTCTTGTTGGAAATGAATTTGTACTTCAAGCAGTAATGGATTGTGTAAAAAAGGGTGTAAAAGGAATAGTAATAGAATCTGCTGGTTTTACTGAAACAGGTGTAGAAAAATTTACACATATTCAAGAAGAAATTGAGAGAGTTGCAAAAGAATCAAAAATTCGAATTATAGGTCCAAATTGTATAGGAGTAACAGATTTTAATAATCAGTTTACAACCGCAGATATGAGTTTTGATCAAGCAATTAGTGGAAAAGTAGCGGTTATAGCACAATCAGGCGTCCTTGGAAACATATTTATAGATTGGGCAACTGATAAAGGAATTGGTTTTTCTAAGACTATTACTATAGGAAATAAAGTGGATGTTGATGAGATTGATTTACTTAAGTATTTGAATACAGATCCAGAAACAAAAGTCATAACTCTTTACTTAGAAGGTACCAAGCGAGGGAAAGAATTGTTTAAAACATTTAAAAATATGAAAAAACCCGTATTAATTCTTAAAAACGGAAAAAGTAATATTGGTTCGAAAGCAGTTAGTAGTCATACAGGTTCATTAGCAGGGAATGACAAAATTTATGATGCTGTTATTAAACAAAATCCTAGTATCTTTAGAGTTAATAACTTTTATGAGATGTTTAATATTGCACATGTATTTGCGACTCAACCTTTACCTACAGGGAAAAGAATTGCTATTATCACGGGTTCTGGAAGTTTAGGTGCTTTAGCATGTGATGAGATTGAAGAACAAGGATTAAATCTTGCAAATTTGAGTGAAAATACTATTTCTCTTATTAAATCAGTAATCCCAAATTGGGTTTCAATTAAAGGCACTATTGATTTAGGACCTTCCATTTTTGAAACATTTGAACCGACTATTAAAGCAATTTTTGAAGATAAGAATGTTGATAGTATTTTATATATTTTTTCAGTTCCTCGCTGGCCACTTCAAATGATGGGTTCAATGGCTAAAAATTGGGCAACGCACCATTTTATTCTGATTAAAGAACTAATTCAAAAATTTAATAAACCCTGCGTCTGTGTTTGCTTTGGGTCTGGATGGACCTTTGATTTCCTTAGGCAAGCGGCATCTTCATCAGATTCAGAAGTTAAAATACCAATAATGAGTAGAATAAAACATGCTATTATAGCATTTAAAATGATGTATGAATATAAGAAGAAAATATATGAAAATCCTAATTAAAACATAACGAAAGTTGATATGCCATTTTATGATTATTTTTGACATATTTCTTTTTTATTAATTTTAAAAATTGGACTCCAAATTTTTTTAATTCAAATAAAATCTCCTTTTAATTAAGTAAAAAATAAATATTTAGAGTGATTGAAAAATGGTTGATATAAGTGTTTTTGGTATCGCTTGGCAGGAAATTGTTAATTGGTTTTTGGCACAACCAATCTATGCACAGGTTCTTGTTATAATTGGCGCGTTTGCAGTATTAGTCCTTGCTGTGATTTTAGTCTATTACATTTTGAAAGGAGTTGCTTACTTAATTTACTATATACTAAAAGGAGTATATTATCTTTTGAAAGGGATTGGTCTTCTGTTCTATAAATTATTTGAAGGTTTATATTACGCAATCTCGGGAAAACCTAAACCCCAAAAATGCTGTGCTCCTCCTCAAGAACAACAAGCACCACAGCAGCAACCACATCAAATTAAAGAAGAAGAACCAATTGTCCCAATTCAAAAATATGAGCAAATTGTTCGACCTGAAGTAGCTTATTGTAGTGAATGTGGAAATCGATTCACAGATTCGATGCTTCAATCTTTATCTGAAAGAGGAGTTGCTTATTGTATTCATTGTGGGAACAAAAAGACTCAAGAATACCAAATGAGTATAGAAAGTCAATAAATTTTTTTTATTCTTTTTTTAATTCATTTTGTTAAATTTAATTAAAAGATTTTTCAAATAATATAACACCAAAACGTTTCTCTTTATGATATTTAAATCCGATATCTTTCATGAGATTTGCTACATCAGACTTACAGAAAACCTGAAAAATCTTAGATCCTTTGGATTCAAGCTCTCTTTGAATTGTATATTGAATTAGGTCACTTGCGGCTTCAGGTTTCCCATAAACAACCATCCAGATTTCTTGTTCTGATGGAAGTTCATAATTCTGAGAAGTTCCAGATTCTACTTTTTGTAAAATAGCATCTTTATTATATATCCATGAACCATGTTCATTAGTTATATATTTTAATGGAATAAAAGACCAACCAATACAGATTTCATCTCCAGGACCAATATCATATTGTTTATAAAGTATTTTAGCATCATCCGCTGTGAGTTTGTTAAATTGGAGTGTTATTTTTTTGGATATTGTTATTTCATCTGAATTTGCCACAACAAAATCCATACATTTTTTCTGTTTAAAGCCATAATACTTTGCTAATGATATTGATGCTAGATTGTCTGATGCTGTATCATATTGAGCCGATTTAACCCCTATTTTATTAGCATATTCTACTGCATAGCCTAGTTGTAATTTACCTATACCTTGACCTTGATATGTAACTTTTATTCTGCCCCCTTCCAACCAGGCAATTTCATTATTATATAACTTCACTCTTCCAAATCCAATTAATTCAGTTTTATTTTCATCTATAAAAGTTCCATAATTCATACAATTTTTCTCTTGGAGCCATTCATGTATAACATATGGAATATAGTCGTCACCTTCCCAAATATCTTTACTTATATCTTTTATAGCTGGAATGTCTTCAGTTGTTAATTCTCGGAAATAAACTTTCATGTTAAATTATTCAAACCCATTAATCAGTGAATTATATTAAATTAAAAAATAAATTAAAATTTTTTTTTTATCAATTCCCCTCAATATAACATAATTAATTTTAAATATTGTTTTGACAATAAGAATACTATTAAAAATTGTTAAATCTGATTAAAAAAACAAAAAATTGATCAACATGACAGAAAAAATGATGGAACATAGTCCATATTCGTCGAAAATCTGGACAAAATCGTATGACGATCATGTAAAACCAGAGATAGACTTTGAGATAATATCTTTAACTGATTCGATGAAAAGGACTGTAAAAGATTTTCCAGATAATCTATGTTGCGATCTTCAAGGTACTACTTATACTTTTAAAGAAATTGAAAGGAAAATTAATAGTTTTGCGAATTTCTTTGTTCAAAATGGCTTGAAAAAAGGGGATAGAATAGCTATTCATTTACCAAACATTCCTCAATATATAACAGCATTATATGGAACATTTTATGCAGGTTGTACCTCTACTGGTATGAATTTTCTCTTACAACCTAATGAAATCATTTACCAGTTGAAAGACAGTGGAGCAGTCACCTTGATCACTCTAGATTCTTTCTATGAACAAAATGTCCGAAAAGCTCTTTCTACAGGTAAAACTGATATCAAAAATGTAATTACGACTAATGTTGCAGATACTCTAGATATAGATGAAACCATGAAAGACCAGTTAAAAAAGATAGGGAAATTACCATATGGAGAAGTAGTACCATTAGATGGAATAAAGTTCAATACATTCAATGAAATATTAACAGATTATCCAAAAGATAAATCTCCTGATGTTAGAATAGATCCGCTTGAGGATATTGCATTTCTTCAATATACAGGGGGTACTACTGGCCCTCCTAAAGGTGCTATACTAACACATGCGAATGAAACTATCAACCTCCAACAAACAGTACATCAATGGGAGATTGACATAATAAGAGGAAAAGAAATCTTCATTTCGGGATTTCCTTTCTTCCATCTAGCAGGAATGTTTTTTAATCTTGGTGCTGTGCATTATGGTGCCACTCAACTATTAATTCCAGATCCTAGAGATGTAAATTATATTGCTAATAAAATAATTGAGTATCATCCCACATTTATGGCGAATGTTCCTACTCTCTATTTAATGCTTTTAAAAAACCGAAAGTTCAAGAAAGCTGATCTAAGTTCATTCAAGCTCTATGTTTCAGGGGCAGCGCCTTTTCCCGCTGAAAGTATAAGAGAATTTGAAGAAGTGGTTGGAAAACATAAATTATTAGAAGTATATGGTATGACAGAAGCCTCTCCTCTTGTAACTCTTAATCCATATCTTGGAAAAAGAAAAATAGGTACTGTGGGCATTCCAATTTCAAATACCGATGTTAAGATAGTAGATGTTTCAGATAAGAGTAAAGAGGTTCCTATTGGTCAAGCTGGTGAGATTCTCATTAAAGGACCTCAAATATTTAAAGGATATTGGAACAAACCTGAAGAGACAAATAATGCTCTTAAAGAGGGGTGGTTCTATTCTGGAGATGTTGGTATAATGGATGAGGATGGTTTTATTAAAATCGTAGATCGCACCAAGGATATGATCATTGTTTCGGGATATAAAGTTTTTAGTGTGGAAGTTGACAATAAAATCAATAAGCATCCCGCAATTGAACTTTGCTCATGTATCGGTATACCCGATCCAGATCGTCCAGGATCGGAAATAGTCAAATTGTTTGTACTTTTGAAAAAAGGATATGAGGCTAATGAAACAACAAAAGCAGATATTTTGAAATTTGCTCAAGAAAATCTAGCTAAATATAAGATACCTAAAATAATAGAACTATCAGATCAGTTGCCTTTAACGGCGGTTGGTAAAATTGATAAAAAAGCTTTAAGGAAAATTTAATTTTTTTTTAATCTAATCTTTAAAATACCTCCTATAAATACCATAGTACATAATAAGTGCAATAATGTAATGAATTATTATGCACGGGATAAAGCCCAATTTCAAAAACATATATCCTATATATAGTCCCATTAAAAAGGGGTATCCGAGGTTTATTAATAGAATTTTTAAATTCTTATAACGAAACCAAATGTGAATATGATATGAAGAAAAAATTAGACTAGAAATGAATATAGCTGAAAATGATTCCAAATCTAATATGTGAATTAAAATTCCTATACCATAATATCTAAAAACTAATTCTTCTATTATAATAATTATTGGAAAGAAAAACCAGATGATTGCTCTTTTATCTTTATTAATAAGAGCATTAATAACGTCTTGTTTTCTAATAGCTTCGACATTCTTATTGCTATACCCAAAGATTTCAATTATTTTTCCTATGAATAGAAGGATTAATATACCTATTATAAAAATAAGAAATATATTCCAATTTAATTCTAATATAGTAAAATATTCAATAAACAATCCAAAAAATATTGGAATAGTTAGAATAATCAATAAACTACTAAGTATAATGTATTTTCTCGCTTTAATCAAAATTTATATAACCTAAATGTAATCAATATCAATAAAAAATTAATTTAACTAGGATAATCATTTTTAGAACCCATGAGAGTAGTAGTTTCTTCAATCCATCGGGATAGATCTTTATCCACCCTACAAAAGGTGATAATTTTATCTATATCTCTTAATTTAGAAAAAGAACATTCGACTATAACATCCCAACCACCATAAATTGGAGTAGCATATGTAATTTTCCAATCCTCATCTGGTTCTGTAGATTTTAGATTAGTTAATTTATCTACGACTTTCCATTCAGTCCCAATTGCTTTTAATCGGATTAGAATGTAACCTCGATAATAAATTTCTTACACCTTTTGCTTTACAGTTGTTCAGATTTATGATGTTCTTATAAATTCATTCAACTTTACTTTAACTTGAAATGTATTTAAGTAGTTCAATGTTTCTATTATAAATTGTTTTTATAAAAATTTGATTAGTTGATACAGAAATGTCAGATTTGTATAACAAATTAGAGAAGATTGTTTCTGATAAATATCTATCTAATGATATTTATGTACGGCACGCTTATTCCCGAAATGTAGATCTTGTTTTACAGGGAGTTCCTGATATAGTTATAAGACCAAAGAATGCTCAAGAAATTTCAGAAATTCTTAAAGTAGTAAATGAAGAAAATATTCCTATAATACCACGTGGGGGAGGTGATTGTGAATTTGGCGGTAGTAAGCCAATTAGTGATGAGGGAATTGTTTTAGATTTGAAAAGAATGGACAATATTTTAAATTTAGATCAAGAAAATTTGATTGTTACAGTCGAGGCAGGTATTTCTTGGGGAAAATTGAATGAGTATTTATGCCATTATGGATTGTATACCGGATGTATGGGACCTGGATCTGGAATGACTGCATCAATCGGAGGTGGGATCTCACATCAATCAGTAGGGGGCGGAGGATGTGCTAAGTATGGTTCATGTACTAACCAATTAGTTTCTTTAGAAGTGGTTTTACCAACAGGTGAAATAATTGAAACAGGGTCTCAAGCTAACAAATATTCTAAGTTTCCTTTTAATAGATTTGGTAATGGACCTGATTTATCAGGACTTTTTTGTGGTGATAATGGTATTTTTGG
>JBHLNL010000136.1:0-9858 GCA_048941605.1 Promethearchaeota archaeon
TATAGAAAAAGTATAATCAAAATAGGAACTAATGATTAAAAACTAAAAATATTATTATATCATTCCCCATTTCGATCCTTCTATAATTAAATTTCTATCCTAAATGTTCATAATGTCTATAATAACAAACCATAAACAAATATCATGACTAATTACGAAAAAAACATAATTAAACATGCTTGAATCCGATCATCCAAAATGCATCTCATGTCGGATCCTGATCATTTATCATAAAAATGTTTATATAATTACATTGCTTTATTTTTTATTCAATAGAAAAAAGATGTCCAAACAATTTTTTATCAATAAGATTAGTATGTGATTAATGATGGAGGGATCAGTACTAGTTATTGGAGGGGGGATAGCAGGAATACAAACCTCCTTAGATCTAACTGAATTAGGTTTTAAAGTCTACTTAGTAGAAAAAACCCCTTCAATTGGAGGGAGAATGGCTCAACTTGATAAAACCTTTCCCACAAATGATTGTAGCTTATGTATTCTTGCACCTAAAATGGTGGAAGTATTCAGAAATCCTAATATAGAATTAATGACGTATCATGAGGTACAAAAAATTACTGGAAAACTTGGAAATTTTACGGTTTCAATCCTTAAAAAGCCTCGTTATATTGATGAAACTAAATGTAAGGGTTGTGGGGATTGTGCGATGAAATGTCCAAAGATTGAAACCCCCAATATTTTTGATATGAATTTGGGAAAAAGGAGATCTGTTTATATTCCATTTCCTCAAGCAGTTCCTCCAGTATATTTAATCGATCCAGATATATGTTTAAAACTCACTAAAGGTGTATGTGGAGTTTGTGAGAAAGTTTGTAAAGCAGAAGCTATAGATTATGAACAACAACCAATCCAATTTGAAATCAAAGTTGGTGCTATTGTTGTTGCTACTGGATTTACAATGTTTGGAGAAGAATTGTCTCCTAGATGGGGTTATAATTATAATAATGTTGTAAATGCTTTAGAATATGAAAGGATGTTATCTGCATCCGGTCCATTTGGAGGACATATATTAAGACCAAGTGATGAGAAAGAGCCAGAAAAGGTTGCTTTTATTCAATGCGCTGGTTCAAGAGATTTACACGAAGGAATTCCTTATTGCTCAAGTGTATGTTGTATGTATACCGCAAAAGAAGCTATTATTACAAAAGAACATTCAGAAAACTCAAGCTGTTATATATTTAGGCATGATATTAGAGCATTTGGCAAAAACTTCTATGAATTTACCCAAAGGGCTCAGGATGAATATGATGTAAAATACTTTCAAACTAAAATTAGTAAAATTGTTGAAGATTCTGAAACAAAAGATTTAATTATTCATTATGAAGATTTAAAGACTGGAAAGTTCAAAGATTTTAGAGCAAATTTAGTTGTTTTAGCTACACCCTTAGTTCCTGCTAAAGGAACAATAGCATTATCCGAAATTTTAGATATTGGATTAGATGAATATAACTTTTTCAAAGAGAAGACTTATTTTAATAAATCTTTATCCTCTAGAGAAGGTATATTTTTAGCTGGATTTTGTCAAGGCCCAATGGATATACCAGAAACTGTTGCTAATGCTAGTGGAGTCGCATCTCAAGTAGCAACATTACTAAACTCTGCCAAATTCACCGAAGTTAAAGAAAAAGTGTTTGAAATTCCTGAGAGAGAAATAAAAATAACTGATGACCCAAGAATAGGTGTTCTTATTTGCCATTGTGGTATTAATATAGGGAAATATATTGATATTCCGCAGGTTATTGAGCATATAAAGACATTACCTAATGTTGTTTTTTGTGAGGATAATTTATATTCTTGTAGTTCTGATTCACAGCAACGAATTAAAGAAGTTATTGGTGAATATAATTTAAATAGGTTTATTGTGGCATCTTGTACACCACGGACTCATGAATCCTTATTTCAAGAGACGTGTCAAGAAGCAGGATTAAATAAATATCTATTTGAGATGGTTAATATCCGTGATCAGTGTTCTTGGGTTCATATGACAGAAAAAGAGCTTGCTACTGAAAAAGCTAAAGATCTAATAAGAATGGGGATTGCCAAATCAAGATTATTAAAATCACAATCAGAAGAGAAGTTGCAAATAACTCAAACAGCATTAATTATTGGTGGTGGTGTATCTGGAATGACTGCTGCATTGAATATTGCTAATCAAGGATTTAAAGTTTATTTACTAGAAAAAGAAAAAGTTTTAGGGGGAAATTTAAGACATTTAAATGCTTTATATCCTACTCAGGAAGATGCTTCAATCTTATTAAATGAAATAATAGAAAAAATAATGAACAATAAGAATATTCAAATTTTCCTAAACTCTAAACTGGAAGACGTTAAGGGTTATATTGGTAATTATGATGTTTCTATCATTGATTCAGAAAATAGAACCAATGATTTAAAGATTGGTACTATTATTGTTGCTACTGGAGGTCAAGAGTTAAAACCTAAAAACGTATTTCAATACAGCTATAAGAATCACAATGTAATTACACAATTAGAATTGGAAAAGAAGTTAAAAGATGAGGATCTGACTTGGCTTGATGATATTAAGAGAGTCACTGCAATATTGTGTGTTAATGCCAGGCAAAAAGAAGGTATTACATACTGTTCTAATATTTGTTGTGGAAACGCTATTAAAAATATTAATCTTTTAAAAGAATTGAAAAAAAACCTTGAAATAATAGTGCTTTATAGAGATCTTCAAATGAGTAAAAAAGAGTTTGAAGAGTATTACCGTGATCGAAGAAAAGATGCAATCTTTTTGAGATATGATTTAGATGAACCCCCTTTAATTACTGATAAAAATGGTAAATCAGAAATTTTTAAAATAAAAGTTTATGATACAAATTTGCAAGATTATATCGAATTTGAAACTGATCTTATACTATTATCAACCCCTATAGTTCCACCAGATAATTTAGAAGAACTAGCTAAAATGCTTAAGGTTCCTTTAGACAAGAATGGATTTTTCTTAGAAGCCCATGTTAAATTAAGACCATTAGATTTTGCCACAGACGGAATATTTTTATGTGGGTGTGCTCAATGGCCAAAAAATTTACAAGATTCGATTTCACAAGCAAATGGAGCAGCTGGAAGGGCAAGTAGGTTTTTAAGTGCTAAAGAGATTACTACATCTGGGTTAGTTGCTGAAGTAGATCCAGATACTTGCATTGGTTGTGGGACATGTGAGGAAGCATGCGCGTACAACGCAATAGAACTTATTAATACACCAAAGGATTTTGAAGAAATAAGTTTCATTATTAAAAAATCTTTTATTAATCCGAACTTATGTAAAGGCTGCGGAACATGTGCGGCAAATTGTCCCGTTGGAGCTATTTCCGTAAAGCATTACGATTTTGAACAAATCAATGCGGCAATAAGGGCTCTAATAATCTAAAATTTTGAAAATTGAAAGATGAAACAAAATCTTAAATTTTCCTCTATTTATTTCTCGTTTGACGGCAGAGTTATGAAAACTAATCAGAAAAAATAAATTCTTTCTATTTTTTTTCCTATCATCATCGATTCAAATTATTAAAATTTGAATTAATTAAATGAAGTGAATATTATTACTGAAACTAAAAGAACAGATGATTCAGAAGAACTCAAGGATGATATCAATTCTTACCTTGAAAAAGTTTATGAACCAAACATAAGAAAATTGTTATATAGATGTTATCAATGTGTTCGTTGTAGTGGTGTCTGTCAACTTAGTAAGGTTCAAAGCTTTGAACCTAGCAGGATAATACAAATGATATTAGAGGGATTTGAGGATAAAATAATTGAGAGTGGGGTATTATGGGATTGCCTTACTTGCAATGCCTGTCTTCAAAATTGTCCTGAGGGAATTAATTTCGCTGATATTGTTAGGATGGCGAAATACAAAATGCGGAATTCTAATAATCAAAATCCTGATGATTATGTTGCCCATAAAGGTGTATATACAACAATTTCAGAAATAATGAGTGAACCTTATATTAAGCCAGATCGATCTCTTGATTGGGTACCTAAAGATTGTAAGATTTCAGATAAAGGTAATCTTATGTATTATGTTGGATGTATACCCTATTTTAATTTTGAGTTTGAAAATTCCGATTCAATAGCAGAAAGCACTTTAAAAATATTATGTCAGATTGAAAAAGAACCAGTAGTAGTTCTTCAAGATGAAATTTGTTGCGGCCATGATTTGTATTGGGGACAAGGAAAACTTGAAGCATTTATTAACTTAGGAAAGAAAAACATTAAAAGGATTGAAGAAACTGGGATTAAGACTATAGTCACGGCTTGTGCTGAATGTTATAGAACATTTAAAGTAGATTATCCAAATATTTTTGAAGATTTCAAAGAAAAATTTATCGTTAAACATTTAATTGAATATATCTATGAAAATTGGAAAAAAAAAAAAATTAAGTTTAAGAATCCATCAGAAACAGAGCAAATCATCCCATTCACCTATCATGATCCATGTCGTTTGAGTAGATTTTTACCTAAAGAAAGTAAAATAATAGAAAATGTACGTGAGATATTTTCTCATTTAAGAAAAATAGGATATCAATTTAATGAAATGGTGCACAATAAAACTGATGCGTTATGTTGTGGAGTGAGTTCTTGGATGAATTGTAATGAACGTTCGAAAGCTCTACGATATAAAAGACTCTTAGAGGCAAAAGATGCTGGTGAAATTATGGTTACCTCATGTCCAAAATGTAAAATGCATTTATCATGTTTGCAAGAAGACTATGATGATATTGCTACAATAGAGATTGTAGATTTTTCTGAATTTTTAGTGGGATTAATTGATATTGTTAATACTAATGAAAAGTCCGAGGTAGAAAAATGATGGAAGGCTCAGTGCTAGTTATTGGTGGTGGGGTAGCCGGGATTCAAACATCCTTAGATCTAACAGAATTGGGATTTAAAGTTTATTTAGTAGAAAGAACTCCTTCAATTGGAGGTAGAATGGCTCAACTTGACAAGACTTTTCCTACGAACGATTGCTCTCTTTGTATTCTTGCTCCCAAAATGGTTGAAGTATTTCGTAATCCTAATATTGAACTTATGACTTATCATGAAGTTAAAAAAGTTGAAGGAAAACCTGGAAATTTTAAAGTAACCGTGATTAAAAAACCTCGATATATTGATGAAACTAAATGTAAGGGATGTGGGGATTGTGCTACTAAATGCCCAAAGATAGAAGCTCCTAATATGTTTGACATGAATCTAGGGAGGCGAAGATCTGTTTATATTCCATTTCCTCAAGCAGTTCCTCCCATATATTTGATTGATCCTAATATGTGTTTGAAATTAACTAAAGGGGTCTGTGGAGTTTGTGAAAAGGTTTGTAAAGCAGAGGCTATAGACTATGAACAACAACCCCAAGATATTGAATTAAACGTTGGAGCTATAGTAGTAGCAACTGGTTTTGACATGCCTGCTGAACAATTATCTTCTAGATGGGGATATCAATTTGAAAATGTAGTTAGTGCTTTAGAATATGAAAGAATTTTATGTGCCTCTGGTCCATTTGGAGGACATGTTTTGCGTCTTAGTGATGAAGAAGAACCAGAAATTATAGCTTTTATTCAATGCGCTGGATCAAGAGATTTACATGAAGGGATACCTTATTGCTCAAGTGTATGCTGTATGTATACAGCAAAAGAAGCAATTATCACGAAAGAACATTCTGAACACTCAAAATGCTTTGTTTTTAGGCATGACATTAGAGCATATGGGAAAAATTTCTATGAATTTACCCAAAGAGCTCAAGATGAATATGGAGTTACTTATTTTCAAACAAAGATAAGTACAATTGAAGAAGATCCTGAAACAAAAGATTTAATTATTCATTATGAAGATTTAAAGACCGGAGAATTTAAAGATTTTAGAGCAAGTTTAGTTGTTTTAGCCACACCCTTAGTTCCTTCTAAAGGAACAAGAGAATTATCAAAAATTTTAGATGTTGAATTGGATCATTATGATTTTTTTAAAGAAAAATCCTATTTCAACAAGTCATTATCTTCAAAAGAGGGTATATTTTTATGTGGATTTGCTCAAGGTCCAATGGATATCCCTGAAACTGTAGCTGATGCTAGTGGGGTAGCTTCTCAAGTTGCAACGTTACTAAACTCTGTTAAATTCACTGAAGTTAAAGAAAAAGTTTTTGAAATCCCCGAGAAAAAAGTAAAGATTACAGATGAACCTAGAATTGGTGTACTTATATGCCATTGTGGCATTAACATTGGTAAGTATGTAGATGTTCCTGAAGTAAGAGAGTACATTAAAACCTTACCCCATGTAGTACACTGTGAAGATAATTTATATTCTTGTAGCTCTGATTCACAAGAGAGAATTAAAGAATTAATCGCTGAACATGATTTAAACAGATTCATTGTAGCCTCATGTACACCTCGAACTCACGAAGCCTTATTCCAAGAAACTTGTCAAGAAGCAGGTATGAATAAATACTTATTTGAAATGGTCAATATTCGGGATCAATGCTCTTGGGTTCATATGACTGAAAAGGAAGCAGCAACTGAGAAATCAAAGGATTTGTTAAGAATGGCTGTTGCGAAAGCTCGATTAATAAAATCCCAATCGGAGGAAAAATTACAGATAACATCAACAGCTTTAATCATAGGTGGTGGGGTTTCAGGAATGACTGCCGCTCTTGAAATTGCGAACCAAGGATTTAAAGCATATCTAGTTGAAAAAGAGGATAAGTTAGGTGGAAATTTAAACAATTTGAATATATTATATCCTATTCAAGAGGAGGCTTCAATATTTTTAAGAGAAATTACAGAAAAGACTCAAAACCATAAGAATATTGAAGTAATGTTAAAATCAAAAATAAATTCGATTAAAGGATATGTCGGAAATTACGAGGTATCCATAACTAATTCTGGAAAAGATTTGGAACAATTAAAAATTGGGACTATTATTGTAGCCACCGGAGCTCAGGAATTAAAACCTAAAGGAATATTTGAATATAATAATAAAAATAATGATGTTATAACGCAATTGGAATTAGAAAAGAAACTTCAAAATACTGATAAATCTTGGATTGATAAAGTCAAACGTATAACATTCATATTATGTGCTAATGCAAGACAAAAAGAAGGAATTACTTACTGTTCGAATGTTTGTTGCGGAACTTCAATTAAAAACATTAATATTTTAAAAGCATTAAAACCAGAACTTGAGATTGTAGTACTTTACAGAGACCTGCAAATGGCTAAGAAAGAATTTGAAGAGTATTATCGAAATCGTCGAAAAGATGCTATGTTCTTAAGATATGATTTGGATAATCTGCCAAAAGTTAAAAGGAAAAGTCAAGCAAAATATAACATTAAAGTTTTTGATACTAACCTACAAGAAGAAATTGATTATGATACTGATCTGGTTGTTTTAGCAACCCCTATGATCCCTGCAGATAATTTAGAAGAATTAGCAAAAATGCTTAAAGTACCTTTAGATAGAACCGGGTTTTTTTTAGAAGCTCATGTCAAATTAAGACCATTAGATTTTGCTACAGATGGAATTTTCTTATGTGGGTGTGCTCAGTGGCCTAAAAATATACAAGATTCAATATCGCAAGCTAGCGGAGCAGCTGGGAGAGCAAGCAGATTTTTAAGCGCAAAAGAAATTACAACGTCAGGTTTAGTTGCTGAAGTAAATCCAGATAAATGTATAGGGTGTGGAAAATGTGAAGAAGTTTGTCCTTATAAAGCAATAGAACTTATTGAATCAACAAAAGAATTTGAAGATGTAAGTATTATTCTTAAAAAATCTTCAATAAATTCAGCTCTATGTAAAGGTTGTGGAACTTGTGCTGCTACTTGTCCTGTTGGAGCGATTATGGTTAAACATTACGATTTTGACCAGATTTCAGCAATGATTGATTCTTATTTACTTGAAAAGGAGGAGGTGGAAAATTAATAATGTCAAAATCAAGATCAGAAGTAAAAAAAGAAGGATTTGAGCCTAATATTTTAGTATTTTGTTGTAATTGGTGTAGTTATGCGGGAGCTGATCTAGCAGGAGTGTCACGATTCCAATATCCTCCAAATATTAGAGTCATAAGAGTGATGTGCTCTGGTAGAGTCGATCCTTCTTTTGTATTAAAAGCTCTAAAAAATGGCGCTGATGGTGTTCTTGTTAGTGGATGCCACATAGGAGACTGTCATTATATTTCAGGTAATGAATATACTCAGGAAAGGTTCAAGCGGTTGCATTCCATTTTGATTAAGCAATTAGGCATAGATCCTAAGCGTGTTCGATTAGAATGGGTAAGTGCTTCTGAAGGTAAGAGATTTGCTGAAGTTATAACTGAATTTACTAATCAAATTAAGGAATTAGGGCCATTAAAAAAACATTAAACTTACATACTTTTTCTAATTTAAATTTGGGTTTGAAAATTAACTAAATTGTATAATGTTCTCCTTCTGGATGTACTCTTTTTACAAATTGAAGATCAAAAATATCATTTATTTTAAGAATTTTATTAATATATCCTAACTTAAAAAGAGATTTCACGAATTTCATTGTAGAGTCAATATATCCACCAGAAAGGGCTATGCAATATTTTGGAGAGATCTCTAACACAGATTTGACATAATCAATTTTTAATATTTTTACATTTTTACATATTATCTCTGCCGCTTTAGAAGGATTATTCCTTAATATAAACGAAGCTTCTTTATGGTACTTTAAAAAATTAATTGCTAATTCTGGGTAGTTCTCAATGATCTTTTCATGAAAAAAAATTCCATAACTAGGATTATTTCCCCATAAGAATTCTGGGGGGATAATTATATGTGAATTTAACATTGATGAAGCAAATACGGCTAATGCAGGTGTTCCAACACCGGCTTCAATATTGCTCTGTTTCATATCCAAAGCAATGAATTCTGCTTGATTGTAATGCCTAACTTCAACTTGATCAAGTAAATCATATTTTTTCAAATTATAATTTAAGATAACATCATGAATGGACCCTTTACTTGTAACTCCAATTGATTTTCCCCTAAATTGAGCTAAAGTATCATATATATTGTCGTGTAAATCATTAAGTGTTTTATATTTATTTCTAGCGATTATTATTGTACCTTCTACATGTCCTCCTGCAATACATTTAATAGGAACTTTGTTACCAATTCCAATAATTGCAGGTGGTAATCCCATATAACCAATATCTAACTTTTTATCTTTAAATGCCTGAACCATTTCAGGTCCTGTCCCAAATAAAATCCAATTTATATTTCTGTTAATCTTTTTTTTGAATTCTTTATTTTCTATTAAAATAAAATTAGTATGATAAACAGTAGATAAATGTCCGATATTTAATTCCTCTTTCCTAATGCGTATCACATGTATTTTTTATTCAATATTACTATAATGATGATAAAATCTAGATTTTATAATCGAAATAATTAATTATCAAATTCTTTATTATAATTATAAATTATAATTTGACTTAAAATACTAATTTTAAAGATAAATCTGATGATCAAGGTTAAATTTTCTTTTCTATCATTATTAGCAGATATAATAAAGGAAAGAGAAATTGTATTGTCAATTAAAGAAAAGTCTAAAATTAAAGAAGCTCTAATTATATTAAGTAAGAAATACAGGAACCTACTTAAAGAAAACATTTTAACATCATCAGAAACGTTAAACAAATATATTATATTATGAGTGTCATATTGTGTCACTGTAAAAATTTTTGTTGTGAATAATTAAAACTATACTAAAAATAATAATTAGTATAGCTAAAAAGGATTCTATGATAAGAGGCTCATTCAGAGGACAAAACAGGGGCTTGAGATGGTAAACTCAGATATCTGTGGA
>JBHLNL010000137.1:0-9849 GCA_048941605.1 Promethearchaeota archaeon
TATTCAAATTAAATCTTAAAAAGAAAGTTAACAAATATTTTTTTCGATTCAACAATAAGGTTTTTCTAATTTACTATATGTAAATAAATAATATTAGAATTGAATTTTAATTGTGATTTTACTAATAATTAGGAGAGTTTTAAATGCCAAATGAAGATTTCTATGATGAGATTTCAAGAGCTATAGTGGATCTCGAAGAAGAAAAAGCAATTGAATATGCAAATAAAGCTATAAAGGAAAAATTGAATTTGATTGATGTTATTGAAAAGGGTTTTGCTGAAGGAATTCGGAAAGTTGGAGAACTATGGGAAGAGGGTGAATTTTTCTTACCTGAGCTTATGAGAGGAGCTCAAATAATGCAAAATTGCTTGGATCTTCTAATTCCCCATCTTAAAAGTGCATCAGAGAAAATTTCACGAGGAACAGTTGTTATTGCTACAATCGAAGGAGATATTCACTCAATAGGTAAAACTATTGTTGCAACAATGTTAAGAGCATATGGATATGAAGTTTACGATTTAGGCGCTGATGTTCCTGTTGAAAAAATAGTTGAGGAAGCTATCGAAAAAAATGCTGATATAATTGGTGTTTCTGCTCTCTTAACAACAACTATGTTTGGTCAGAAAAAAGTTATTGAACTTTTAAAAGAAAAAAATCTGACTAATAAATTCAAAGTAATTTTAGGTGGTGCTCCTGTAACAAATACATGGGTAGCAGAATGCAATGCAGATGGTTATGCTGAAAATGCTATTAATGCTGTCAAATTAGTTAAATCTCTTTTAAATTAAAATTAATTGCATTATTAGAGGATTAAAGAATGTTATTTCGTGGTTGGTTAGAAGATACATCAAAAATAATACTTTTTGATGGAGGATTTGGAAGTGAATTAATAAAAAGAGGATTAACATCAGGAAAAATACCAGATATCTTAAATGTTGAACATCCAGATATAATTTCTGAAATACATGAATCATATTATAATGCTGGCTCAGACATGTGTCAAACCAATACTTTTGGATCAACTCCATTGAATTTATCCCATCATAATCTTGAAGATCGAATTGAAGAGATTATTGAAAATGCTTTGAAAAACATCAAAGAAGTCTGTCCTTCTGGATGTTTAATAGTTGGAGATATTGGCCCAACAGGGGAATTTAGACCACCAGTAGGAAATGCTTCTAGTGACCAATGGTACTCTAGTTTTTCTACTCAAGCTAAATTATTAGAAAAAGGAGTTGATCTTTGGCATATCGAGACAATTTCTGATCTTGAAGAAATGTTAACAGCTATTAGAGCAGTTCGCGATATATCTAATAAGCCTTTAATTGCTTCCATCACCTATAAGAAAACTAAAAGGGGATTCTTTACAATAATGGGTGATTCATTGGAAAAATGTATTGATACACTGAATAATGAAAGAATAGATGTGATCGGAGCAAATTGTACTCTAGGATCTAGTGATATGCTTGAATTAGTAGAAAATGCCATAAAATTTACGAATAAGCCTATTTCTGTGAAACCAAATGCCGGTCAACCATTAGTTAAAGGTGATAGGACTTATTATGAACAACCAATTAAGGATTTCGCTAATGATGTTCATAAAATGATCGAATTAGGAGTTAAAATTGTAGGTGGTTGCTGTGGTACATCTCCAAATACGATTATGGAAGTACGTAAAATTATTGATTCTTTATAAAAAATAGCAATCTTAATGGTGTAAATAAATGTCAATAATTAGACCAAAGATAAAAATCTTGGATGAAGAACACAAACAAAAAATTTTGGAAGAAGCTAAAGTAATTCTCGAGAATCAAGGAGTTTTTATAGAGAATCATGAAGCGATTGATTTATTTAATGAACAGGGAATAAATCATGAAGGACTACGCTATTTTATCCCACCAGATTTAATTGATAAATGCTTAAAAACTGTCCCAAGTGAAATCATACTTTACGATCGAGAAGGTAATGAACATACTACTTTAAAGGAAGATAATGTTAATTTTGATCCAGGATCTGCTGCAATTTTCATCCTTGATGAAGAAACAGGAGATATTAGGGAGGGGGTCTCAAAAGATTTCATAAGATTCTCTAAAGTAGTTGAGCAATTGAAATATATTGATGCTCAAAGCACAGCTTTAATTTATCAGGATGTTCCAAAAGAAGCACAAGATTGGCATAGATTATATTTAGCACTATCTAACTGTTATAAACCTGTTGTAACCGGAACATTTCGTAAAGAAAGTTTCTCAATTATGAAAGAATTTCTTATAACATGTAGACTATCAGAAGAAGATTTAGCAAGAAAGCCACTAGCCATATTTGATGCTTGTCCTAGTCCTCCCCTCAAATGGTCTGATCTCACCACACAATCATTAATTGATGCTGCAAAAAGCATGATACCTTCAGAATTTGTTTCAATGCCTTTAGCAGGAGCTAGTGCTCCAATTACATTAATTGGATCCATCACTCAACATTGTGCTGAATGTCTTGCTGGTGTTGTAATTGTTCAATTAACTAAACGAGGAGCTCCTTTAATTTGGGGCGGTTCGCCTGCTGTTTTTGATATGAAACAAGGCACCACACCAATGGGTGCCATAGAAACTATGATGATCAACCTAGGAGATGTTGAGATCGGTAAATTCTTAAACTTACCTACTCACGCATACATGTCATTAAGTGACTCTAAAATACCGGATAGTCAAGCAGGCTTTGAAGCGGGGATGGGAGCACTCTTAGCAGGTTTAGCTGGCATCAATATGATTTCTGGACCTGGAATGCTCGATTTTGAATCAACTCAAAGTATTGAAAAACTTATAATTGATAATGAAATAGTGGGGATGGTAAAGAGACTAATTAGAGGAATTGAGGATTATGGATCTCCATTTGCTTCAGATATCTTGAAGGATTATGAAGTTAAAGAAGAATTATTATCTCATCCAACAACTCTAAAGTATTTTAGAAAAGAATTATTCCTTCCTAGCACTATAATAGATAGGATGACTCGTGACACTTGGAAACAAAATGGTTCAACTTCTGCTAGAAAAAGAGCTAAAAAACAAGCATCTAGATTATTAAGTAAAGCCCCTGTTCGTCCTCTTGATGAAAATTTGGCAAGGGAATTAAAAAAAATTGCTGACTCTAATTTATAGAAACTTTTTTTACTTTTATTATAATTTATTCAATTTTACTTAATTTTCTTAACCCGAAAATTAAAAGTGGAATTGCTGTTCCCATTGAGATTAATAAAAGAGGAGAAATAAAGTGGAATTTTGCTAATATTGGAGAAGCTGGTATAGGAAATGCTATAATTATAATTATAAGTATTAATTGAAAGGGTACTACTTGAAGAACCATTAAAAAAAGATTATTTGTTGTCATTGCACTCCCTTTTTCCTCAAATGCAGGACTTAAGCATTGAATTCCAACTGCTTGAGAAATCACAATTTCACAATTTATTAAATAAAAACTGAAGAAAAATATTATACTGAAAAGATCAAATTTGAATAAAAAAGTAAAGAATATAGTAAGGCCTAGTGCCATTAGTATATTGATTATTAACATCGCTAAGAGATAAGAATATACCAAAGCAGTGGTATTTCTTGGGCTTCTTTTGTAAACCCAAATTAAATCCTTACTCCCAACAAAGATATAGCTTCCAAAAAGTAACCCATACATTATTCCACCTATGATAATTAACATTACAATTATCATTGATTGAATAACTAAGTCAGCTATTCCGAGAGTTGAGAAAATAACTCCTAACATCCCCACTAATCCTATTAAATATACGAATTTCATAATGCTTTCTCTTCGTCTTAAAAACTCCTTTAATTGAATAACGACTAATCCTTCCCATTTATGCCCCGTGAATTTCCTTGTTAATTTGTAGAATTTATTTTCTCGTTCAATTACAACGGAGATTTTTTCTATACCTCCTTCTACAGTAAAAAAACTATTTGCTTTCTTATATGCTATAAAAAAAATAATTAGAGGGATGACTATAATCAATGCTGCACTAAACCATATGTTTAAAATATATGTATTTATCAAGCTAGGGTCAATAGAATATAAAATAATATTAGAAAACCATAAGGAAGGATAAATCATCACCCAATTCCTTATTTGTGGGTTTTCCATAAGAAATTCAAATAGAAATTGCAATGTATACATTATTGCAATCATTGCAATTGATAGTAGAAATAACAGAATTCTTCCCATATCTTTTGCTCGTTCACTTTTTGCTATTTTGTGCTCCAACCATGCAGCAACAATAGATCCTAATAAGGCAGCAAATAATACACATCCAAAAACACATAAGTAGATAATAATATTCTGAATTAGGCTAAACCCGATAATAGGATTGAGCATTCCAGTTATTATAGGAGTAAATATCAAAACAGCTCCTAGGTAAATTGGTAACTTTCCTATAAATTCTCCTAAGAAAATATCACCTGCAGTAGCGGGTGATGCTAATATAATTTCTTTAAAACCAATTTCAATTTTTCTATAAATACTATTTAATGGATAAATTAAAACTGATAAAAAAACAGCCATCATCATATATTCAATAATTAAAGCAACAGCTCTAGTTAATCCTGGAATCATAAGCTCTAATGTAGGCATAAATAAATCAAAAAGTAATGGAGCTAATATGAAGGCCCATATTACCAGAACTGAATATAAGACAATAAAAAATAATATTCGATGGTTTCTAAATTTGTTGGTCCTTAGCTTCAGCTCGTTTTTAGCAATTGTTTTCCAAAGTGCCATCTTTTCTTATTTATTTTTTTCTTTTTTTTTCTTCTTTTTTTCTTTTTCAGTAGTATTTGGTGTTTCTTCTCTCCAAGCTAACAAATCTTCAATTTTAGAAACACCCATTATTTTTAGATACGCGTCTTCTAGATCCTTTGCTCCAACAGAAGCCATTATTTCTTTTGGGCTTCCTTCAACTTTTATTTCACCTTTATCGATAATACCAATTAAATCACATAATTCTTCGGCGGCATCCAGAAGATGAGTACAAATAAATATCGTTTTATCAGCTTTTTTAGCAAGATCAGATATCAGATCTTTGACCATCCTTGCCGCTGCAGGATCTAGATTAGAAGTTGGTTCATCTAAAAAGATTATTTTGGGATCTTGTATTAAAGCTGCGCATAAGCATACTTTTTGCTTCATACCTCTTGAATATCCTTCTAATAAGTCATTTTCACGTCCTTCTAAATTAAAAATGTCTAATAATTCATCTATTCGAGAGGATATCACTTCTTTAGGTAAATAGTATAATTCACCTACAAATTCTAAAAATTCTTTTGCTGTTAATTTCTGATAAAGTCCAGGTGATTCTGGTAAGAATCCACAATTAATTTTCACTTGTTTACTTTGAGTTATAATATCATACCCCACTACCTCTGCTGTCCCTTCAGTAGGAGATATTATCGCGTTTAACATTCTTACTGTAGTTGTTTTTCCTGCTCCATTAGGACCTAATAATCCGTATGTAATTCCATAAGGAATGTTTAAATTTAGATTTTTCACAGCAACTATATTACCAAAATTTTTAGTTAGACCTTTAGTTTTAATCGCAAAATTGTTAGAAATTATTATTCACATCCTTAAGCCTTATAAGTTTGTTTTTTAAATTTTCCTAATCAATTAAATTTTTCTGAATCAAATTGTAATCTTCTTAAAATTATAAGATGATAGCTGGACGTTAAAATCAAAATAAATTTTTTATTAGCTAAACCTTATACATAATTGCATTGGAGAAAAATACAAAGAAAGGTCTAATAACAGGTTTTATTGGCATTATTTTTGTTGGCTTACAACCAATAATTGCTATATTAAGACCAGTAACAGTGGATGCTTATCTCTCAGGAGCTATGACTTGTATAGTTGAAATGATGATCTTTTTTCCTGTTATGTTAATCGAATTCAAATTAATGAATCCAAAAAGTCAACTTGTTAACGATAAGGAAAATCAGATTAAAAACTTTCACTTTTTAAAAGGATGGAAAAAAAATGTTTGGTTGCTTATTTTTGTTGGTTTGCTTTTCGGAGTAAATCAGATTTTGTTTTTTGTTGGGTATGATTTGGCAGGTGCTATTAATGGATCTTTAACACAGAAAACCACTGTCTTCTTTTCTTTATTTTTAGGATACATTCTACTAAAAGAAAGAATAACAAAACGCCAAGTTGTTTTTTCAATTTTATTATTTCTAGGGTTAGCCATTAGTATTACAGACTTTTTCACATTGATCAATATAAATCTCAATGCTTTAATAGGAGTTGGAATTATTCTTGCAATTTCGCTGATGTGGATTTTTGGTCATACATTGACAAAGCCAATTTTTAGTAGAGAAGAAGTCACTCCGATACAGATGGTATTTATTAGAAATATGATATCAGGTGGTATCTTAATTATAACTTATATGTTATTTTTTACCCCAAATTTACAAATTTTTATTGAGCCAGGTAATTTGTTATTTTTCTTTTTGATGGGATCTGTCTATGGAGCGGGGTTAGTATGTTGGTATAAAACTCTATCATATTTGGACGTATCAAAAGCAACAACAGTTTTCGCACCAACACCCATTTCATCTGCGATATTTGCTACTTTTATGCTTGGAGCACAATATACCATCGCTCATATGGTAGGGACAGCTATTATAATTATATCTATAATTATAATTGTTAATCAGAAAAAACAATAAAAAATATTGGTATTAAATTATCAAAATATTTATATATATCTATATATATTGATTTGATACGATTGATTTATAGAAAGAGCGTCATTTCTCCTTATTAATGACTGATTCATAAGATTTAAATATAACATTATATTGGAATATATATAGAAATATACAATCCTTTTTAACAACATTTATGTTATACTATCAATTTTAATGAATGAAAATGTCAAATCATGAAATAATAATAGTAAATAATTTAAAGAAATTTTTTGGTGAAGTTAAAGCTGTAAATGGCATCTCCTTTAGAGTCCATCAAGGTGAAGTTTTTGGTCTTTTAGGGCCTAATGGAGCAGGAAAAACTACTACAATAAAGCTTCTACTTGGACTCCTTGAACCAAATGAAGGAGAAATGAGTGTTTTTGGAATGAATCCAGAACGTGATGAAGTTGAAATAAAACGTCGCATAGGATATGTAAGTGAGGAACCTTTAATTTTTAAATCTTTAACACCAAAAGATTTATTTAATTTTATAGCCTCTGTCCGTAGATTAGATGAAATGAGGACAACAGAACTTGCGAGAGAATATATGGAGAGTTTAGAAGCAATTGAATATTACGATCAATTAATCGCCACTTTATCACATGGTAATAAGCAGAAATTACAAATTGTTGCTGCTATCCTCCACGAACCTGATTTACTTATTTTAGATGAGCCAATTGCTGGACTTGATGCTAAATCTGTAAGAGTTGTTAAATCTATACTAGAATTACATACACAGAGAGGCGGGTCAGTTCTTTTTTCAACACATATTATGGAAATTGCTCAGGAATTATGTGATCGAATAGGGATCATCCATAGGGGAAAAATGGTTGGAATTGGTACTCTAGAAGAGCTCCGTCAGCAAGCTGATAAGGTAGGGGCAAGTTTAGAAGATGTGTTCTTAAGATTGACTGAACAAGATACATCAGTAAATGAAATCGTCAATAAATTACGTGCATCTTTTAAAATGAAAAAATAGTAGGGGTTTAAAAGTGGAAGAAGAAAAGCTAAAATATTACAAGCTTGCTCGTTATCCTGTTTATGAAGTTTTAATGGAAGGACAGATTGCTAGCGCTGGCGCTCATCAAGCAAAATTGATGGAAAAGTTTAAGAAGAACGCAAAATATATTAAACACCAATATTTAGCACTTAAATTTGTTTTTGCCTTTCTTTTTGTATTTTTACCTATATTTCCGCTATTTACTTTTTTGGCAAGTGCAGATCGTATTAATCAAGGGACTCACACAATAAATACAATTTTTTTTATATCTTCACTCGCTTTGATGATTTTTTTTGGTATGACAATACTTTATATGCTAATGCTCGGAATGGTTTCAACAAGTTCCTTTATGTCAGGTAATGCTTTCAAGTGGTTGCAAACTCTCCCTTTTTCTAAGGAAACCTTGAAAAAGTTAGGGGTTATGACAATTTTTCGTAATTTGGATATTCCCTTAATTGTACTTATTGCTGGGTTTCCCATAATAGCACTTATCGCAACACAAGATATAATTACATTTTTAGTATCCATACCTGTTTCACTGTTCAGTGTAATTTTCAGCTTCAGTATTCTTGTTATTGTTGGAGAAAAGATGAGTTATCTTTTTTCAGAGTCAAAAGCAAAGTCAAAAAGAGCAACGTTAGTTAGAACTATCACCATGCTGGGATATTTCATAATTATGTTTACTACTGGATTCACCTTTAGTTTAGGAATAAATGTAGTTGATAGCCTTTTTGATGTTTTTACCTCAATCGAGCCTCCTTTTGTTCTGACAATGATCTTAAGTCTAATTCCTTTTCTGTTTGCACCTGCTTTTTTAGTATCATTATCGACACTTCAATTTCAAGTACATCCAATTTTAATACTTACAACACTTACTGGTTTTGCGTTAACCATCGTGTTTACATGGGTAATCTTTAAGAGAGCTCAGCGAGCTTTGCACAGTGCAATTTCAACTGAGATAAGAACAGGGGAGGTGGAGAAAAGAGAAATCAAATTTGATTTAATATCTACATCACCAATTAAAGCATATTTACGTAAAGATTTAGTCTCATCTACAAGGGATATCCAATCTTTTATGTTTGTGTTTTTCCCAATTTTTTATCCTTTAATAATGATGTTTTCAATGATTGGATTGTTTAATGAACTCACATTCTCAATTGAAGTAATAATGATGGTATGGTCAATTCTCCTTCTATTCTATTTAATCATTCCTATAATGCTAGTAGTAGGTTTTTTTAATATCGAGGAATCAGGTAGTTCGGCAACAGCATCATTACCAATAATTCCACGAGATCAAGCCAAAGCCAAATTAATATTGATGTTATCAATCCAGGGCTTTTCTCTTATCTTAACTTCAATAATCCTTGCATTCTTGATTAATTCCTTTATAGTAATAGATCTATTGCTAGTAACCTTGCCATTTGCGTGGACATTTTTACTACTCATGTTTGTCCTGAAAATTAAATTCTTTGGACAGATGAAATATAAATATGTTATTGAGGAAGTAAACAAGAGAAATAAGCCTTTAAAATGGGTTATAATGATCTTATCTGAATTTGGGCTTTACTTTGTAATATTGATAACTGGAAGTATTATATTCTTATCTTTTGGTATCAATATAGCATTAATAGTTTTAGGAGTGATTGGGCTTGTTGGATTAAGTATTATGATATTTATTTTTACTCGGATGTTTCCAAAAGTAGAGAAGATGAGAGATTATAAAACAGGAGGTTTCTTAAGAGAACATCCCTATGTATCTAGCCTTATCTTGATGGTTCTATACACAGTTTTTAACTTTTTAGCGGCTCCTATTATATACCTAATACTACCATTGCTTCGTGGTCTTCCATTCTTAGCAAATCTATTTGTTCAGTTTGGGATTTCTTTTAGCTTATATGGTTTATTACTTTTAATTGTTGTTCCTTTAGGGTTGAAAATTCCCAAAAAAGAATCTTTTAAAGAATACTCTCAAACAATTGGACTCAGTAAAGCCAAACCTGTGTGGAGAAATCTATTACTTGGTTTAGGAATTCTTTGTATCTGGGGTTTATCCTCTTTATTATTTACATTTATATTTGGAGAAATTAGTTTTAATCATTGGTATTTTGAAAATCC
>JBHLNL010000138.1:0-9847 GCA_048941605.1 Promethearchaeota archaeon
TAGAATAATCTTTGATTGAAAAATACTTGAAAGAATACTTCATAATTGATAATACTGTTAAAAATAATCCAATAAAACTTAATCCAATTAAAATGTAAGTTACAACATAGGATAATCTAATAGGACCATTAATTGTCTCAGAATTGAAGAATTTTAATTCAAACCATTTTATTGTTTCAGATATAACTTCATCTGAAAATAAATAATGTGGTCCTCCGAACAGATGATTTTTAATTTCAATTAAGTTACATTTCGTTAGGTTTTTTGCAACTAAAGCATTATCCTCAAAGGGAACTATTGTATCATAAATGGATTGAATAACCATTAAATTGCTTGGATTTGTTTCATTAATAATTTTAGCTGGAATATGTTTCATGAAGGGATGATCTTCAGTAATTCCAAAAAAACTAGCAGAAAAATTAACTAAACCTGCCCAAGTTACCGTCACTTTGAACCTGTCATCAAATGCACCATTCATTAAGGCAACCATACCCCCTAATGAATGTCCAATCAATCCAATTTGTGATACATTTATATTTTCAAAAAATCTCATATGTGATAAAGTATCTAACAATTTAGAACAATCTTGAGCTATAGAAGGGACATTGGTTCTGTTCATATATGCATTAGGATTTATATCTAAAAGATGTCCTCCACTCTCCCCATCTCCTCTGTAATCTATACTTGCTACATAAAACCCTCTTTTTGTAAATTCATTTGGTACTCTTGGATCTAAATCTTTTTGACTTCCTAATCCATGAGCAAATATGATTAATGGAGATTTTTGTTGAAAATTTAATTGTTTGACCGGATGATATAGATTTGCATAAAGAGTCGCGTTTGATGATTCAAAAATTACTCTTTCATAAATTATATAACTTTCAAATCTAAATGCATATAAAGAAGCTACAGAAATCACAAAAAATAGTATAGAAGACATCAAAAACCAGTGATCCTTCCTTCTTTTTATTCTTTTTTTGTGGATATGGTTCTTCATGAGTTAATATTATCTTTTTATAATTAAGTTTCTTTCACTTATATTTTGTTAATACTAAGTTGAATAATTAAAAATTTAATTTAGTAGTTCTTAAGAAAAATAGTTATAACTTACTTAATCTATTCCTCTATTTTAGTGAAGAATATTTTTCTTCCTGAATGAACTGTTTCAAAATAATCTTTATATTTTTTGATGTCTCCATTAACTTCTTCTAATTCTTCATTTTCCAACATATTATTGAGAATTGTTAACGTGGATAAATATAATTGAGGAATAAATGTATCTATTTGAGATAATTTTCATTAAAACATATTTGATCAGAGGATAGCAGAAAAAATAAGGATAACAGGGGAATAAATTATCGAGAACTTCATAGCTATGTGTTCTTACAATAAAAATTATTAAATTTTGCAGGAGAAAAAGTATAAAGAATTTTTTATTTAGCAAACACTCCCTTGGTAAAAAAACATTATCAATCTTATATTATTTATGAATTATCAATCAGTACTTTGTTCATTTTGCTTAATAATTCTATCAATTAAAGGAACTCTTGCTTCTGAAAAGCCATTTATAAATTCCTCTGTCAGTTTATATGCTTCATCATCACTATATTGTATTGGGGGATGTTTCATAAAGTATGAAGAAGGATTATATAAAACACCACCTTGATTTCTATCCAGAGCCAATTTTAAACATCTTATAGCATCAATAACCACCCCCGCAGAATTAGGAGAATCTTCTACCGAAAGACGTAATTCGAGATTTATTGGAATGTCGCCAAAGATATTTCCCTCCATTCTAATAAAACATACTTTATTATCTTTTTGCCAAGGAACCCAATCACTTGGGCCGATATGTATATTTTCATTTTCCAATCTAACTTCTGTTTGTGATTGAACTGCTTCTGTTTTAGACTTTTTTTTCGAAACGAGTCTATATCTATCAAGCATATTTAGGAAATCTGTATTCCCCCCGGTATTAAGTTGATATGTACGTTTAAGTTTCACACCTCGTTTTTTGAAAAGATTTGTCAATATTCGGTGGACTATAGTTGCCCCTAATTGGGACTTAATATCATCACCTATTATTGGTATATTATTCTTTTTAAATCTTTGAGCCCATTTTGAATTACTCGCAATAAAAACAGGTATACAGTTTATGAAACCTACTTTTGCTTTTAAAGCACATTCCGCATAAAATTTAGCCGCTTTTTCAGAACCTACTGGAAGAAAATTTATAAACATATCTGCTTTTGAGGATTTTAATTCTTGTATTATTTCTTCTTGCGTTGATTCCTTTTGATCAGACAAAATAAAGGTATATTCTTCATTGTAATACTTCATATGTTCTGCTAAACTATCTAAAATTTTACCCATTTTAACAATAACTCTAGTTTTGTGGATATCTTTGCAAAATATTTTAGTACAATTAGGTGGTTGAAAAATAGCTACCGATACATCCGTTCCAACTTTCCTACGGTCTATATCAAAAGCAGCAACAACTTCAATATCACTTGGCTTATATCCACCAATATCCCAATGCATTAACCCAATAGCATCTTTGTTCTTCTTATTTTTATAGTATTGGATTCCTTGAATTAAAGCACTAGCACAATTACCAAGTCCAGCTATAGCAATTTTTATTTTACTAATCATTATTCACCTCTGCAGATTTCGTGTTGAAAGTAATGGATTCTGTGGGAATTAAACCAAAAGGATGAATGTTTGAAGCTTTACTAAAAAGTTTTTTGAGTTGGCAATATTTTCTATAATCGTCAATATCTAGCCAAATTGTATTCGGAAAATCATAATAACCAACATTTAAATCTGAACTCAATGCGGACATAATTACGTCTGTTACACCAAATTTATGAAAATTTGATTCAATTTTCCCACAAATTCTTTTAATTTTTTTAGTCTTTAAAATGAATACTCCCATATCTAATCGGTTATAATTCATTAAATCCTTTCCAATATTTTTAATAAAAGTATTTTCTCCAAATACTTTTGTAGCATCCTCCTTGTCATAATATCCTTTTTTATTCATTGGATCGGTTGCTAAAAGAATGTCTTTTTTTTTATAGTTTCTTCTCATTTTAGAAAAAATATTTTTTGAGAAAATATGATCCGCCATAGAAAGTAATGTATATTCTGAAGAAATTGAATTAAGGCCTAAAAAAAGACTAAATCCATTTTCTCTCTCTGGTATCTTATTTTCAATAATATCTAAATCAAGATTATTTAAATCAACCAGAGATCGAGATACAGATTTTAAAATCCTTTTTTTAAATTTTAATTTATTAAATGTTTTACTAGTCACTATCTTTATTTTTTTTATTCTTGTTTTAATCATTCCAGCGATAATAAACCCTAAAATATTGGAATTATTTAGTTTTAAAAAATATTTTTTAAATCTACTATCCATAAAATTAAATCGGCTGGAAATCCCTGCTGCTAGAATTAAACCCTCTAATTTATTATCATTTATCATTACAATCCACTTTTTTCATTGAAATTTTTAAATTAAAAATAAAGGAAAATAGTTTGGATCCTGAAAATTTTAAAAATTTATTTTTTTTTTAATTTTTTTTACCAAAACTGAATAAATATAATCATAAGGGATAAATCTTTGCATTTCAAAAGATTTACAGAAAAGTTTTTGAATTTCCTTCATAATGAAATTGCCATTTCTAATGTAATAGTAATAAGATTATTAGTTATATAAGATTTGGTCTTTTATTAAAAACTTAAAAAACTTTTTAATTGAATCGATAGTTGTTTTAATAATAATAAAACAAATGTAAAAATGGTTTTAGCGTATTTTATGTTTTTTCTATAATCTTATTTAAAAAATTTAAACTTTTTGAAGCATCTTTTAGGGATTTATTTTCAATTATTAAATTTTTTTTTCTTAAATTTTTTACTTTTGAAAACAATTTTGTAAATAGAATTGTTCCATCTTCTAAATTTCCGTGGGTATCTCTCCCAAAATTGTTTGATAAGTGAATTCCAATTATAGGGAAATCACAAATTATTTCAATGTCTTCTATTAATGCGTTAGAGTCATGATAAAAAGTATTAAGATGTCCAATGTCAAGTAAAAAGTATAAAGAAGGGAAAATACGACTATAATATTGAAAATCACTAATTTTTTCAATCAAACCAGTTGTCAATGATTTTTGACGATTTTCAATAGCAAATGGTATTGAATAAGAGCTAGAAGTTTTTAGTAATTCTGATATTGTTTTAATTTGTTGTTTATGAGCCTTTTCTCTTATTGAAGGAATAGTATAAAAAGTATCACTAATTTTTCCAGTATGTACAACAATATAAAGAGGTTTCCATTTCTTCACAAAATTTATCTCTTTTCTTAGTATTCTACTTGAATAATATCGTATTTTATTATCTAATGAAGCAATGTTTAAATCAATGAATGACAAGTGAAAAGAAAGTTTTAAGTCCGTTGAATATAACCTATCAATAAGTCTTATGGCCTTGCTTTGATACTCTTGGAATTTGAATATGGGATTATCTAACTGAATTTCACAAAAATCAATATTTAAATTAAGTATTGAATTTAAGATTTTATCAAAATCCCAATTAGCACGAATTGAAATCCCTATCACACGGTCATAAAAGATATTAAATCCTATAAAATTTTAGTAAATATGAATAATTAATTTTAAAGGTAAATAATTGATAGAAATGCCGGAAAAAGGAGATGGTCTTGTTTCAAAATATATAAACAGGCACTTTTCTCGTCCATTGACAAAATTGATTTTGCATTTTTGGCCAAATTGTAACCCAAATTTAATATCTATTATATCAGCTTTAACTGGGATTACCAGTTCAATATTGTTCTTTTTGCACTTTCCTATTTTGGGAGGAATTTTTGTTCAAATAGCAAGTATCATTGATGGTTCTGATGGGGAAGTAGCTCGTGCCAATGGGAGAACTTCTTTTTTTGGAGGTTTCTTTGATTCTGTGATGGATCGTTATATTGATGTTTTCATATTCTTAGGTCTTATATTTTTCTCTCTTAATGTCCTTTTGATTTCACATGCATTTTTATTAGGAATAATTACTATTACTGGTGCCTATTCAATAAGTTATACTGCTGCTAAAGTTGAGTTAAAAGAAGGTATTGATTTCTCCAGAACGATTCAAGGACGAGATACAAGGCTATTTCTTGTATTTTTAGCTGGAATTTGTGCATTTTTTTCAGATTGGGCAATTCCAATATGCTTAATTTTAATTTCTATTCTAACTCATGGATCAGTTATTATTAGAATCAATCAAGTCAGAAAAGAGAAGAATTTGAATTAAATACAACCAACTCTTGATATATCACAATCGGAGATTAAATTTGGAAAATGAATATTTTTTATCTTATTGGGATATTGTTGGTGTCAATAATTTTTGTAATTAAACTAATAAAATTGTAGGGGATAATGCTTGAAGATATTAAAGAGAAAATTAGAAAGAAATTATCTAAAAATTAGGATGAGGAAGATGAGCCATAAAATATTCTGATAAAAATAATTTAAAAACTGTTATTATCAATTCTTTATTTTTTTTCTTTTGGAAAAAACATTTTTCTTCCTGAATGAACAGCTTCAAAAGATTCCTTATATTTTCTAATATCTTCATGGATTTCTTTTAATTCTTCATTTTCCAGCATACTTTTGAAAATTCCTTTTGTTTGTATATACAATTTAGGAACAAAGGTATCTATTTGAGATAATTGGTAAGCAAGTTCTTTTATTGAAGAAAAATCCAATTTTAAGTTAATTTCTTTTCGTTTAATTCTTTCAATTATTTTCTTCTCAAACTTTCTTCTAGAAATGTTACTCCAAGTTAATTCATATATGAAATAGTTTACAGATTGAACTGCTTCAGTTAAAAGAGCAGTTCCTGTTGCTATCGCAATACTCCCTGTAATAATGTATGCCGTTAATGTCCCTAGTAATAAGGTTATTGCTCTATAAATTAAACTTTTAATAACACTTTCTTTCCACTCAATCTTTTGGATTTTTTTTTTAGATTTCATTTCAAGATTTTAATTATTCCAATTTTATATGAATTTCATTTAATCTTTTTAATAATTTTTTCCTTATTTAATTGATAAAAATAGATTTTACTAAATTAATTAAAAAAAAGATTTTTAAAAAAAAGAAAGGGTTTTAGTCATAATCTAATGATTTGTAGCAAAACCACCAATCATAACATCTAAATTCCTGAGTTCTTAGTTCTGCTGTTTTTTCATCAGTTGGTGGTGGTACTATAACCTGTTGCCCAATTAATTCATTTTCTGGCCAGTTTGCTGGAACTAATACATTCGCTTCATCTATGATTTTAAGTGCTTTAACAATTCTTATAATTTCATCTATGTTTCGGCCAAGCTCTTGTGGATATAAGAGTATCAACCTAATTATTCCGTTTGGATCTACAATAAAGACTGCTCTTATGGTATTTCGCCCATTATTACGATGTATTATACCCAATTTTGTGGCAATGTCACCATTGTCTGCAATTATTGGAAAATGTATTTTTGTATCCAATTTTTCTTTAATCCATTCAATCCATTTTATATGTGAAAAAACTTGATCTATGGAAATTCCTATTAATTCACAATCAATTTTTTGAAATTCTTCATATCTTTTAGCAAAGGCGAGATATTCAGTTGTGCTAACTGGTGAAAAATCTGCGGGATGACTAAATAATACAAACCATTGTCTTTTAAAGTCCTTAGGTAATTTCATTTTACCATGGGTTGTAATTACTTCAATCTCTGGAAATTTATTGCCAATTATTGGTAAAAAATTCAAATTTTCACTATTCTTAATATTTTTTCACCTCCTAAATCTAATTTGAAATTTTCTTATCGATATAATCTATTGTTATCAAATCTTCAGGATCAAGTTTCATTTTTTCTATATCTTCAGATATTTCATTTATAACATCTTTATTTTTAGAACGCTTTTTCATTTTAGAGATTAATTTCGACTTTAATTTTAAAAATCTCTTTCTTTTTGGTATCATAATTTTAATCTGGGCTAATTATTTGATATTTAACAATCTTAGAATTTTTTTTTAATTTCTTTTTTTTTTTTCCAGTTTTTCATTTTTTCTGAATTTTTGAATTCCTCTCCAGGGGGATGATATATTTCAGTACTGAATTTATAAGAATTGATAACATCCTTTTCCAGGGGTTTGGTTTGACCGCAAGAATTACATACAAGAAAAATTTCATTCTTATCTTTAGATGGAAGCATCATGCCTCCACAAATTTCACAAAATTCAACCATTTTTTACCAAAGATATTATGTTTCTATTATTTTGAATTTTTATATGAATGATAATTCAAATTCTTCTTTTATCACTTTTTCATTAGTTAGTTCCATATCTTTAATCTCTTGTTGTAATTTTAAGATTGCAGTTTCTAAGGTTTTCTCTTTTTTTACTCCAGTACATACAAATTTTCCTGTTGAAAAAAGTAAAAAAACCGCGCGTGGATCCTTCATATTATATATCAAACCTGGAAAGACTTCAGGTTCGTACATAACATACTCCATTAGCAAAACCGCTTTATTCAAATTAATTATTGAATGCAGATCGCCACTTGAGACTATGTTTTGGATGGAAATTATTGGATTAGTTAATTTAATACCAATTTTTTTTAGTTTTTTCATAACTTTCATTACTGCTTTTTCAGCATCATCAACTAATTCTAACCCTGTAATGACCATCTTACCAGAAGAAAAAATTAAAAAAGTAGCTCGAGGATTTTCAGCTCTATATATTACACCTGGAAATCCTTCTGGATGGTATTCACAATCTTGCATTTTGCGAGCAATTTTTATAAGATCAATCTTCTCAGTTATTTCCATATTCGCTGTTGCAACAATATTGTTAACTTGATAATCTAATACTTCTTCATATTCTTGGGCTTCTAAATAATTGTCGATATCGGCCATTTTTTACCTCCGTTTTTCTTTTTTAATCAATTTAATAATTTCAGTCTTGTAAAGCTCATGATTTCCAGATAAATTCATTTTTTTATATAACCTGCGAAATTGACGTTTAGCAATAGGTCTAAGATCATTAAAATTTATCTTTGTTTCATCATCTTTTAGATTTTTGTCATCATTTTTTCTTCTTTCTTCTTTTTTATATTCTAAATGATTTTCATAAATCTTACCTCGATGATGATGTTTTTTACAGTTATTACAATAATACTTATGCATTTAAATCACGTTTATATTCAATATTTTTTTTGCAGTTTTATATTAAATTTTTAACACTATAGATTAATTAATTTGATTCTATTGTTGGAAAATCTTTAAACTATAATCCATTTGAGCAATCTAATAAAAAAGATACTTATAAAAAAGCAAAGATTTCAAAACTTTACTTCTGTTCGAATATCTTTTTTGATATTCGGATTAATTTAAAGGAATAATTCGAAAAAAGGGTATCAAATCATTTTTATCTCTATTTAATTAAAATAATTAATATATTTAATTTTTTGCATAAAATAGTTAATACTTTTAATATAATATTGAAAAAATATTTGTTTTAAATAATTTAAAAAAAATTTTACATCATTTTCTCTCTAGGATTTAGTATATATTAATTAATCTCATAAATCTTAAAATAATGTTATAATTAAATTTAAAATGTAGATTCAATAATATCAAAATTAAATATTCGAATTATACGAGTTATAATAAAATGAGTATCTATGCCGATGATGTTGTTAACTTTACATCTGTGTTAAAAATTGCATATAATTTCTTAACAGGTAGAGATTATTTACAGAAAAAGAAATCAAAGGAAAAAAAAACTCTGATTTCAGTGGCCGCGGGATTTCCTGATTTAGTATTTGCTGCTGATTCAATTCCTGTTTTTCCTATTCGCATGGAAAAATTTAAACTAAACTTATATTTACTTGCTCTAAATTCAGCATCAAGTTTATTTGGTTGGAATCTAACAACGAAATTATTGGGGATTGCTAGGCAAATAGATTTTCTTAAAATCGTGGATAATGTATTAAATGATGTAGTTAATTCAATTAATAATAAGTATAATTTATTGCATGATATTGCCATAAAAAAGAATGTTTCATCAGATTTTTGTTTTGGTATTAAATCTATTTATGGAATGTACGCTTCAGAAGCAAATATTTGTGATTGTAGTTTAAATTATACTATCCGATGCAACAAATATAATCAATATCTTAAATCAATGAGAGCAATCTTTCCAAATCAAATTTGGGTTGAGATACCCCCCATTGATAAAGAAAATAAGAATAAAAATTTAGAAATTATGGTTAATAATATTCAAAAAGCAATAACAGAAATTGAGAATATCACTGGAAATCCTGTGACTGATAATAGCCTTAATAAACAATTTCGAATTGGAAATCAAGTAAAAAGGTATTATAAATCTATTATTTATGAGATAAGTACTTCAGATTTCTATCCGTGCAACCCAGCCACCTTTGCTGAAATATTAGCCTTAATAACTATTTCTTTCCAAGATTATAACTCAAACGCACAGAGATATCTAGAAAATATAAGTCAATTAGTAAAGGAAATGAGAGAACGTATCGAAAGAGGAGTTGGGATGGATGTATCTAATATGCCAAGAATATTATTATCTCCAATATTCAATGGTTGGGAACCAGAAACACAAGAAATTATTTATGAATTAGGAGGGAAAGTAATTTATTCAGATTGGGATTTATTAGGATTATTAGAAGAAATCCCCGTTTTAAAAGGATCTGATCCTATTGAAGAATACGCCCAATTCCTCTTAAATGCTTCAAATAAAGGATTATTCTGTTTAG
>JBHLNL010000139.1:0-9713 GCA_048941605.1 Promethearchaeota archaeon
TTTGTATATAAATATAGATTTTAAAAAGATAAACCGAAAAGATTTATTAAGAGAAAAAATAAAATTATAATCAATGAATTTAAAGAAAATATTTGAAATTTTATAAAGTTGAAAGGGAAATGAATCCAGTAGAAGATGACATAAATAAGAAAATCAAACTCACAAATAAGATTTTAAATCATGTTTATGAAATTCTGACTTTATTTAAACCTTTGATGGATAAAATGATTAAGATGGAAGAATCAAAAGGTTTTAAGGAAAATGGAACTTTTAACAGGGCTGCATATTTATTTGGAGAAATTTCAGATTTATGTAAAGAAATAGAAAATAACTCTTTACCGACAAACACTTTTCTAGAAAACTTAGGAAATTAATTATTATTATTTAGCAATTCTAATTTATTAAAGCTTATAAGATAATAAAGATTAAGTGCGCCCGCCGGGAATTGAAGTCCCGAATACTCCCGAAATGGAAGAACTTCCCGGGTCGCGGGGTTGGGAACCCAGCATACTACCACTATACTACGAGCGCAAACTTATGCAAAATTTCTGTTAATTAAGGTTTTACCACTAAAATATATATAAAAATAATTTGGGTTAATAAATAAAATTTGTTGTAAAACAAGCTCTATGTTATTTCGTATCAGTATATAGTACAAATAGACAATGTACATAGAAATATAACTAAAGTTTTTTTTTAGTTTTATGTTTATTGTATTAGAAGAAGACTGATTCCTGGATTTTTGTATTTTTTCTCCTTAAAGGGAGAGTTATAAACGGGGTGTAAAATACATTATTAAAGTGAATTCAAAATAAGTTAACAATAAGAATTTTGAGGAAATTAATGTGGTAGATGAGTTAAAACGAAAAGAAAGCCAATTGAAAGAATCGGAAGAAAAATTTAAGTTAATTTTAGAGAATGCTAATGATTTGATTACAATTATAAATGAGAATTTTGAACATGAGTATATTAATGAAAAAGCTTATTTTGATTTATTAGGTTATAAAAAAGAAGATATAATTGGAAAGACTCCCCTCACTCCTTTACATCCTGATGATGTGAAACAAGCAAATAAAATATTGAGAAACGGATTTAAATATGGTGAAGGAAGGAGTGAAATGAGAGTAAGGCATAAGGATGGGCATTATAAGTGGTTAGAACATAAAGGGAAGAGTTTTATAGATACTGATGGAAAAAGAAAAACAATTATAATTTCTAGAGATATAACTGAACGAAAGAGGACCGAAAAAGAAATAATGGATTCGGAAGAAAGACATCGAAGTCTAATCAATAATCTCTCGGATATTATACTCGAAGGTGATTCAAAAGGTATTATATCCTATGTTAGTCCTCAATGTTATGATATTATAGGTTATCAACCTTCTGAAATTATAGGTATGAGTGCATTTAATTATATACATCCCGAAGATGTATCAAAAATAGCAGAAGCAATGAAAAAGGCATTTCAAACAGGTGAAACAATTTCTACTCCTAAATATAGGCTATTACACAAAAATGGAAATACTATTTTTGTTTCAGCTAAAGGGAAATTTATTAAAACTAATGGAATGGAAAGATTTATAGTGGCAATACGAGACATTTCAGCCCAAATAAAATTTGAGCAAAAACTAAAAGAATCTGAATCGATTTACAAGTTAATTTCTGAAAATGCTAATGACTTAATTCTGGTAGTTAACGAAAATTTAAAACTCGAATATGTGAACAAAAAGCCTTTATTAAAAATAGCAGGATATTCAATTGATGAGGTTATAGGTAAAAGAGTTTTGAATTTTATTCACCCAGATGATCAATTGAAGAATTTACAAAAATTTCAGGAAGCATTTAAAATAGATGGACGAGGAGCTATTGAAGCAAGAATAAAGCATAAAGAAGGCTATTACATAAATGTAGAAATTAATGGGAATTTGTTTTATAATGAAGATGGCGAACCAAAAGCGCTTCTAATTACTAGGGATATTACCAAGCGTAAAAAAGCTGAAAATATCATAATTGAAGAGTATAATAAAATAGTCGAATTGAGTCAAATTAAAAGCGACCTAATAATGCAAGCATCTCATGAATTTAAGACGCCTTTAAGTTCAATATATGCAGCATCACAACTACTTCTAAAAAATTTCAAGGAGCAATTTGATGTGAAACCTTTGGAATTTATTGAGATAATATATAGAAGTAGTCAGAAATTAAGACAATTAATCGAAAACCTACTTGATTTATCTAAAATAGAATCAAATAAATTGAATTTAAACATTCAAAAAGAGAATCTAGTAGAAATTATAAATGATTGTTATGATGATTTGAAGTATTGGGCTGGTAATAAGGAAATTGATATAAAAATTGAGCTTCCCAAAGAAATAATCTTGAGAATTGATAGAATTAGAATAGAACAAGTAATTATTAATCTTCTTTCTAATGCAATTAAATTTACTCATCAAAAAGGCAATATCTATATTCGTTTAAAAATTACAAGTCAATTCGTGGATTTAATCATAAAAGATACTGGAATTGGATTGACTAAAAAGGAAAAAAGTTTATTATTTAAAAAATTTGGACGGATTAAAAGAGTTGACAAAGATAAAGACGTTTATCTAGAAGGAACAGGGTTAGGTCTTTACATTTCTAAAGAAATCGTAGAACATCATAATGGGAAGATTTTAGTGGAATCTGAAGGAAGAAATAAAGGATCAACTTTTACAATAAGATTACCAAAATTGAAATAATCGCTAAATTTTTCGTAAATCTTATTTTTTCTTTTTATTTTTATATACTAATTTTTGATTTAAATCTATAAGATTAAATCCTTTAAGCCAGTAATAAGATGAATTTAAATTTAAAAAAGAAGATAGATACCTATTTAGAAAAGATCGATAATATTATCCCAGGCAGATATTTTGGTATAATCTCAGTTTCTTTTGGAATATTGGGTGATATAATTTCCTATTTATTGTTCCCATATACTAATTACAACTTTTTGCATCAAGCGGTTAGTGCATTATGCCTAGGGTCTGGAGGAATATTCTTTAATATAGGAAATATATTTTCTGGATTATTTGCTTTAATTTTTGTCAATTTACTTGCCAGAACTTTTGAGGACAAGCAATCTACGAGAAGGTTAAAAAGCAACGCAATAATATTTGCAAATATTTCTTGTATATTTTTCATCATCTTAGGACTGTTTTGCGGTTCAAATATAATAATTGCATATATACATGGTACTGCAGCCTTAACTAGTTGGGGATTCGGCTTTTTATATATTACTTTTTATAATATCTTAATCTTAAAAGATATAAAATACTCAAAAAAGATTGGCTATGCTGGATTTATTGTTTCATTTTTTCTTATGTTGTTAATGATTTTCTTTTTCCTGCATCTATTCCCGTTTTTTAGATTTTTCATGAATATACTCCCATTTTTAGAATGGTTGAATACATTTGCAATAATATCTTGGTATTTTATGATACCAATTTACATGGCTTATAAGAAAATTTAATCTAAGTTATAATTTTATCTTATTTTTACTTATTATAGAAATTTTTTTAAATTATAAAGAGTAGAGAGATTATTATGATTAGGTTAAATAAATTTACTTATATATCAGGTTACATTTTTGGAATATTGGCATTCTTAATTGGAATCACTGGATATATTCTATCTTTAATCTTGACGCCAACTTATAGAATGTGGGCTTTATCAATAAGCATGTTACTTCTTGAACCTAATGGTCCATTTGCAAGGACAGGATTAATAATCTCAAATATTATAGCAATTCCCCATGTTGTTTCTTTAGGAATAATTCTAAAATCTGAGAATGTTAATGAAATAATTAGAAAGATAGCTATTGGAGCAGGTATTTTTGCATGCGTTAATGCAATTCTAACTGGAGCTGTTGCGGGGCATGATCCGATTCTAAGTACTCTACATGGACTTTTCGTCCTTTTTAGTTGGATATGTGGTGCTATAACTTGTTTTACGTTTAGTTTTTTAATGTTAAAAAATCCCAACTTCTCAAAATTCATAACAACTAGTGGATTTTTTGTCGCGGGTATTTTTATTGGATTTTTGATACCATTTTTTATCACTAATTTTTGTTCATATTTTCCAACCATATGTTACTCTCTTGGCCAAATGGTATACGTTATATTACCTACATGGGAATGGGCTGTTGTTTTGTCTATACTTTATTGGTACTTCTCTAATTCAGTATATTTGTTCTATAAAAAGGATTTAATATCTTAAATACAGATTTTATTACTTAAACTATAGTATGTGATATTATAATGGAAGATTTAAAATTTGAAGAAAATGTTAAAATTAGCAAAAATGATGCTTTAATTATAATAGATATGCAGTATGATTTTATTCCTGGAGGATCATTACCTGTTGAGGAAGGAGATCTAATTATAGAAGATATAAATCAAATTGCTGATATATTCAAAAAAAATCAAGCTATAATTGTTTTAACTCAGGATTGGCATCCTCAAAATCATTTGTCATTCGCGAGTAATCATCCTGGAAGAAATCCTGGTGATGAATTTAGATCTGAGGATGGAGCTATTGGTCCCGTATTATGGCCAGATCATTGTGTACAAGATTCTTATGGAGCAGAATTTCATCAAGATTTAAAAGTTGATTTAGCAGATAAAATAATCAAAAAAGGAATGAATTCAGCTGTTGATAGTTATTCTGGATTCCGAGATAATGATAAGAAATCTGAGACGGGGCTAAGAAAATATTTAAATTCTAAAAAAATCAAGCGAATTTTTGTATGTGGATTGGCTTTGGACTATTGCTGCTACTATACAGCTATGGATGGACTAGAATTTGGATTTAAAGTATATTTTTTAGTTGATTTAACTAGAGGTATTGATATACCAGAACATAATATAAATAACACTTTAAAAATTATGAAAAATGAAGGTGTTAAGTTCACGAAACTAGAGGGTTTTAAATAATAACAGTTTTTATACATCTTTCTTTTCTCGTAAATAATGGATAATAAATTTCCCTATCATTCTATCTTAATTGTATGTTCCGTAAATACAGCCCGATCAAGAATGGCTGAAGGATTTCTGAAGGATTTTTTCAAAAAGCTAAATTCAGACGTTTTGGTAAATTCAGGTGGTATTTCTTCCAATGCTAGAGATGGTATGACAATATCAATGGATGCAAAACTAGCGATGGAAGAAGTTGGAATAAAATTAGAGGATAATGCTCTGTCGAAGGATTTAAAAAAACACCAACAATTAGTTAGAGGTGCAGATCTAATTCTCACTTTAACAAATAAACACAAAGAAGAATTACAGGATTTTTTTAATTTAGATAAGAAAGATATTTTAACAATAAAAGAGTTTGCTGGAGAAAATGGAGATATTGAGGATCCTTCAATGAAGGAAGAGCTTTTTAAAAAAGTTAGAGATGAAATTATTAATTATTTAATGAAGGGTTTAAATAAGTACAAGTTTTAAATCATGATTGAGTATATAATCATTGCTATTTTACAGGGATTTTTTGAATGGCTTCCAATATCGAGTTCAGGGCAAACTATGATTGTTTCCATGAATATTTTTGGAATTTCTGCAAACCAAGCCTTTAGTCTCACCATTTGGTTGCATCTAGGTACAACATTGGCAGTTTTATTAAAATTTAGAACAGATTTCATCAAAATTTTCAAAGCTTTTATTCCTAAAGCATATCAAGTGGAGGAATTAATTATCAAGAAGAGAAATTGGTTAATTTATGCTACATTAGGAACTGGAATTACAGCAATACCGCTATATTTTATATTTAAAGTAATTATTTCAGGAATTTTCACTCCAATTCAAGGGGATTTAATTACTCTAATAGTTTCAGGGTTATTAATTATTACAGGCATTGTTCTACTAAAAACAAGAAAATTATTTGGAAAAATTACAATCGAAGAAGTTCCAAAGGATTCTATTTTTAAAGATAGTCTTGTTTCTGGTCTCATTCAAGGGGTATCAATTTTACCGGGTATTTCACGTTCTGGTGTAACAGTTTCAGCAATATTATTAGAAAAATACAATCAAGATAATGCATTAAGACTAAGCTTTCTAATTTCTGTTCCTGCAGCAATTGGATCGATAATTGCAGATATTATTTTTGGAGAAGGCTCAATTTTAGGTACTATAAATCCATTTATTATTATCATTATTACATTAATTAGTTTTGTAGTAGGGTATTTAACAATAGAAGTTTTACTCCATATTGCTCAAAAAATTAATTTTGGTTATTTCTGTGTAATATATGGAATTATTGCTTATCTAGTTATAGTACCTTTTATTATTATCAGTTAAAACGTTAAAACATAATTCTTAATATAATCTCTTAATACATTATCAACATTTGGAATTCCTTTAAAACTTGGAAAGTCGTTTAAATCTATTAGATAATACTTATCTTTGTCAATTGGTTTAACTAGATCATATCCAAAAATCCTAAGTTTCAATTCATTAGATAAAATTTTAGATAATATTTTAATCTCTTTTGTAATTTTAAAACTTTCACGTTCAAGTAAATCCACGTCTATATGGTCAGGTTTTTCTCTTAAAAAAAGATAAATAGGATTTTCTCTTTTAATACCAAAAATCTTATCTCCTATGACATAGACTTTTCTTTCTATCCCATCGCATTCAATGAACTCCTGGACATAAACATCATAAGATAAGAATTCTCGATACTTTTTACAAAAATCTTCAACTTCAATGATTTTTTGCACTAGAAAATTAAATCTATTATATTTATCATGCTGATAATGACTTTTTATAACTATTGGTAACTTAGGTAAAGCCCATTCTTTGAACTTGTCTTTGTCTAATAGAGATTGATTCCAAGAATTAGGAATCAAAAATTTATCTAAATCTTTTTCATGATCTTTAAATATTTTTCTTAATGCGTAATCTAGAGCAATTTTATCCTTACACATTAAAATTGTATCAACATCATGCAGAGTTGGGATATTATAGAGTTTAGCAAAATGCAATAAATCAATAGAGCATTCATTTCTTACTTTTACAATTATCAAATCGGGATTAAAATAGGTTTCGGGCATTTCGGAAAGGCAGAAAAAATCTTTTGTAGGATCATGAAAGATTAAATCAAATTCTTTTATTTTTTTTAATTTACTAATTAATTTTTTTATTACTTCATGCTCCTTTTTTGCTGAAAAAATTATCTTTTTAACCATATTTTCATATTCTATCTTTTATAATGATTAAATAATCGAAATGCTATTTATGGATTGAGATTTTTTTTTTGCTAAATTTATCAAAAACTAAATTTAATTCTATTATATTAATTGACTCATTATAAATCCATGAATTCATGAATGTTCCATCAATTTGAATTGACGTTGGTTTGTCTTCTGAATAAATCAGTAACTTTGTTTCATCATTTATTGCATTTTCAACCGTAAAGTTTAAAGAATCCTTAGTAGCATTTACATTTAAGATTAATTTTCCCGAACAAGTTACAAATTTATCAGGACACCCAATTAAAGCCATCCCATTTATTGTAATTGGACATAAAATATAATACTTGATACTATATCTTTTCAGTTTACCTACTTCAATAAAGTCATCAATATTAACTCGACTTACATCCTTATTAAGAAAATCATAGATAATATAATCATTTTTCTCATATCCAAGTTCTTTTAGGGTAAAGAATGTTTCTTTTACTCTTTTTGGCCAAATGTTGGATATTAAAATATATCTCCAAGTAAAATTATTAATATATGTCAGTGTATCGCAAATATAATATTTTTTATGTTTCTTAAACATTATATCATTTGCGGTCAATGGTTTATCAGGTTTTAACAATAATCCATCAGACCTACAAGTTTTTTTCAGAAGTGGCCAGTTAACATATTCTTTTTTATCTCCAGGAGCTACTACACCTGCATTTAAAATTTGATAAAGACAGTTAAAATCAGGATATTTCTCCCCAAATAGTCTACATCTAACCTTCTCCATCGTTCTTGAACGAAATACATCAGGATGTGAATTGATTCCAACTACTTTAAATAAAATGTTCGCTTGAGTAGAATGGATAAATCTATATGTTAATGGCCATCTGTGATTATAGTCTTCTGAGCACCTAGAAATAACAATATTTGTATGCTTTAGACTATATAGTAAGATTCCCGGTGTTTGCATACAATAAAACACATCCACTCCATTTTCTTTTGCGGCACTAGCCATATTGTCTAACCAGATTTCCTGACTGTAATAATTTTCTGATAAAAAGGGTATGTTCTTAATCAGATTCTTCATCCAATCCTGTTCATAAACTATAATCCCACTTTCCTTAGCATGATTCATTAACCAGAGCCAGAATTCTTTTTTAAGGGGAACTGCATGATTTTTATATGTTACAAATTCATATTTTTCTGTATATGGAGAACGTGAATCCCAGCGACGACTATGAGCTGTTATAGGTATTTTGAATCTTTCGCGATGAAATATTTTAAGGCTTGTTGTAAAATTTTTAGGATCTACCTCCCAACGAAGTGTATTACCATATAATCCACCCCCCATTATTCGAACTAAAGGTCTAAATATTGTTGTTAAAGTTTTGTTTGTATGTTTCAAGTACCACCAACTATCAAAATTATAATATCTTATTGGAATATTCTTTTTATCAAAATATTCCTTGATAGCTATCATTGTATCTTCATAATTCATGCCTTTTTCTGTCTTATAATAATAATAACCTCCATTATTAGTCCAGAATCCAATATAAGATGTTACAATATTAGCATAAAGACTTTTACGCTTAGAATTGTGATATTTCAACAATATATCACCTAAGCGCTCCATTGATTTGTTAATCCCTCTTCCAAAAAGCAGAATAAATTTCTGTGTAAAATTTTTTGGTATTTGTTTAATTCTCCCTTGAATACCACAATTTATCCTATTGTGCTTATCTTTTGAGATTATTGTATTTAAAAAACTATCTAATGGTGATATTATGAAGCAATTTAAATCTTCATCATAGAAAACTACTGGTGCAGAAGTAGCATTTATTTTTCTTGAAGGAGGGCAAAATTTTGTGTTTCTATATGTAAATATTGTAGTATTGGGGCTTTTATTCATGAATGAAGGAAAGGAAGTAACCATTTCAGAAAATTCACCAGAAGATGTGTTATCTAATCCTTCTGGGATTGAAAGCTCAAATATAATAAAATCTTGGTTTTCATACTGTTTAATTGAAATACTGATAGTTTTATCTTGGTTTTCTAACTGAAAATCACCATTGATTGCTTTAAATATCCCTAATTTGTCAAATCCCTCATTTTCACTTATCGAAGTTAAATTAAATACTTTTGATTTACTTTCAGGTGAATTTTTATTAGTATATACATGAGTTCCATGTCTTATTTTTAATATTCCATTTGTCAATTCTCTTTTAGCACCAAATGAAATTGAATATGTATTTTGAGTCTTATCAAAATGAACTTGCCCTACTTTATTTTGAATAGGATTTGGTTTCAATTTTTTCTTTTTCTTAAAATCTTTTGACTTATACAAATAAGTTGCATTAAATCTTGGAGACCAAAGGAGATTAAAAAGCTGAGGTAAGAATATATATGCTAAAGTGAGACATAGAATTAAAATAAGAATAATTAAAAGAACCATATTCAAAATTTCTAGATTAATTTCCAATCAAACCACTCA
>JBHLNL010000140.1:0-9583 GCA_048941605.1 Promethearchaeota archaeon
AATTCAATCACAAAATTAAATAAAAAATAATTAAAATTATAATCCGTTCATTAGATCAGAATTTTAGTTTAGACTTATAAATGTCTCTAAGAAGTAGGTTCATAATTTAAGCTTAATAAAATTTCACAATACTAATTCAATAGATCAATTATTTCAATGGTTTTTTAGAAATAATTAATTTTGTATATTTCTAATTTAAGTGGTTAGATACTACTTCTATTATATAAGTCTCCTTTTAGATTTTGATTTACTGAGCTGCTGAGAAAATTAGAAATGAATAAGGAAGTGATCAAAATTACAAGTCAAAATGAATTTACCACTAAATATATTATAGAAGTAGACTTTACCATTAAAGGTGTTGTTGAGAAGTCAGATGTAGTAGGAGCGATTTTTGGACAAACTGAAGGCTTACTTCTAGACCTCGATTTGAGGGATTTACAGAAATCGGGGAGAATAGGAAGAATAGAAGTAGAAACTGAAGCAAAAGAGGGAGTTTCTAAAGGAGTTATTAGTATCCCTTCTAGTCTCACAAGAAAAGAAACAGCACTATTAGCAGCAACTGTTGAAACTGTTTCTCGAGTGGGCCCATGTGAAGCTGAATTTTCTCTTGTCGAAATTCGAGATGTTCGCGAAAGAAAACGAAAAAAAATTATTGAACGAGCAGCAGAACTTTTAAAAGAGTGGGATCAAAAATCTTTAGAACAAAGTGAAATAGAAGAAAAGATTGATCAGGATATCAAACTTGGCGAAATAATATCATGGGGGGAAGATAATCTTCCTGCTGGACCAGAAGTAGAAGATAATCCAGATTTAATTATTTTAGAAGGAAGAGCTGATGTTTTAAACCTTTTAAGGATTGGAGTTAAAAATACAATCGCCGTACAAGGAACTCAAATCCCTAAATCTGTAATAGAATTAACCAAGCAAAAAAATTCTGTAACAGCTTTCGTCGATGGAGATCGTGGTGGAACAATTATTCTTAATGAACTTTTGCAAGTCGCTAATATTGATCATGTAGCGAGAGCTCCTGATGGTTATGAAGTTGAAGAATTAACAAGAAAACAAATGATAAAAGCTTTACAAAACAAAAAACCCTCTAAAGCCGTTAAAGAAGTTGAAGGAAATGCGGTAACCAAAAAAGAGAATAAGGTAATTAAAGGAGATCTTCAAAAAATCTTAAAAAAATTTAAAGTTAAAGATGAAACTGTTATATCTGAAGCAATTAAAAATATTGGACCGGGTTATGCTATTGGTTTTAATAAAAACCTCGAAAAGTTATTTGAAATTCCCGTTGGAGATATTTTCGAAAAAATTAGAGACTACAAAGATACCCAATACTTATTAATTGATGGGATTTTAACAAAAAGACTTCTATCAATTTCAATAAACATGAAGATCAAATTTATTGCTTCCAAAAATAAAGAGGAAGAGTTAAAAATACCAAATCATCTTTCAGTTTACTTTTTTAAATGAAAATCCCTTGTAAACGTTTACCCAAGCGGTGGCATTACAATATTAAATATTAATTGTATTATCCATGAAAGAACTCCTAAAACCACCATCCCAACAAGACATATTTTAAAAACTAACATATAATCTTTTCTTTTTGGTTTACTGGCAATTTTAATTATTCTTCTTGAATTTTGGAAAAAAGTGACTAACCTCTCATATAAACCTGGTTTCTTCTGCTTTTCACTTTTCGAAAACTTATCATATTTTGGGTATTGAGACACAATAAAAAAAAAGCACATTTAGATAAAAAGTTACCTTTTCAAAGTGCACTTTTTTTCCTTATTAAACATTCTCAAGTATATTTGATACAAACAATTCTCTGTCAAATTCTATTAGGTCATTATAGCCCTGTCCTACCCCACACCACAGAATTGGCTTTTTTGTTTCAAATAAAATTGATAAAGCAGCACCACCTTTTGCATCAGCATCAAGTTTAGTTAAAATGTTAGCATCAATACCAACATGTTTTTTAAACTCTTTTGCTTGAAAAAGAGCATCGTTACCGGCTAAAGAATCACCCACAAATAAAATTAGATCAGGTTGAGCAACTCTACATATTTTTTGTATTTCTATCATCAAATTTTTATCTGTTACTTGTCTTCCAGCTGTATCAACCAAAACAACATCAATATTTTTTGCCTTAGCGTGTTCGATGGTATCATAGGCGACAGAAGCAGGATCAGATTTATATTCATGCTTTATAACTCTGATCCCTACTTTATCCATATGATAAGATAATTGTTCAATTGCCGCAGCTCGAAATGTATCTGCAGCTGCCGCTACTACTGAGAATCCATTTTTTTTTAAAAAGTAAGCAATTTTAGCCATCGTAGTTGTTTTTCCAGTGCCATTTACCCCTAGAAATACAATTACATAAGGAGAACTTTTTTTTTTAATTTCTGCAAGTAAATCAATCTCTTCTTCTGGAGTTAAGATCTCTGTTATAGTTTTCTTTAATGTTTCAAATAATAATTTTTGGGTTGATGCTAGTCTACCTATTTGTTCTCCCTTAAAGGATTCAATTATCTTATTGCATATTTCATCTGCAGTGTCAATAGCTACATCATTACTCAAAAGAAGTAACTTTAATTCATTAATAGCATCATCTAACTTTTTTTCTGTTAAAGTTTTTTTCATAAATGATGAGAAGGCATTCTTCAATTTTTCAAGCATTTATTTCTCCATAGAATTTAAGAAGCATTTAACAATATAATGAGAATAATAAAAACAATTAATTATTACATATAACTTGACTGAATTTGTTGAGAAATTTCTTGTAAGTTAATATCTATATTTTGTAATTGTGTTCTTAAGAATTGAACTTGTTTGTTATGTTGTTCAATTAATTTATCAAGAAATTCAATAGCTCCATCTAAATCCTTCTCGATTATGACATCTTGAGTAACAGCTAATAAGACTTTCTCTGGTTCTTTAATAGATGCTTTTATATTTACTAATCCACCAATCGGAACTAGTATTTCATCATCTTGTTTTATTCCTTCTTTTAAATTTTCGATAGTTCTTTTAGTATTCATCAGATTTGCTAGAGAGGCATTCACAATCTCTAATTGTCCTCCTAGCATATCTCGTTGTTCTTTTATGTATCTAAATTTTAATAAATTTTCTTGATAATCTTGATTAGATTCCATTTTAATCACATTTTTTTTATTCTGATAACTCTCGAATAAGATAATCTTGAGATTCTTTAAGTGATATTTCCTTTACTTCTTGAATTGTAATTTGGCGTCTATATATTCCAATCGAGGTAATTTGTGACAATACTTTTTCAAGAGCATCTTCTTCTTTCAAAGCTCGTACTTCTTTTCTAAAAAGATATTTTTTGTGATTTTTTTTGTAGTTACCAATAATTCTGAAAATTTTAATCTCTAACATAACAACTTCTAGCAGCTTATCAATTCTATTAAAATAGCATAATATTCTAAAAAATATTAAATTTTGTATTTTATCAATTCGAGCGAATTAAAGAAATATATTTTCCAACAAGATAAAATATACTATATTTCGATTCTTATAAGTGTAATACACTTGTAATACGCATCATTTCTGGACCAGTACAATCGATACCAAAAATCCCGCTTTTATCATTAACTATTGCCCCTGAGCTTAAATACGGTACTCCTCGATTAACTGTTGATACATCGACCTCGTCTACTTTTAAAATTGAAGATATGAATTCAACTTCTTGATCAGTTGATAGAGGATGAATTAAACAACCATAATTATTTGCTAATGATATTGAACCTGGAAGGTAATAATTAGCAAATTCATATATAACCGTCTCTACATTAAGTATATCTTCTATCTCATTTTTATATTGTTCTAAAAAGGAACTAATTATTGCTCCTTTATCATTACATAATATTAAATTTCCAAATGCATTATCAACTGATTTTAAAACTCCAATTTGACTTGAATCATTAATATATGATTTTAATTTATCAAGCTCATCTTCCCTTATAATATGTGGCATGATAATTCCATATTTATTTGATGCTGTATAAACACCTAATAAGTTAGAATTATTAATTGTAAGAGGATAAAAGGGTTCTTCAAAAACAGTTTTAAATTTTTTAAGTGAGGATTTTAATAATGATGTAGGATAAAGAATATAAGAATTATTGGCAGTAAGAAATACTCCAATCAGACTTCGACCAAAAATTTGAGCTCTTATAATCAATTAAAATCCTGATAAATTTGATAAATATTAACCTAAATATACAACAACTAATCCCTCAATATTCTTAGTTGCTCTAACCTTTAATTTTCGTGGTGGTTTTTGAATTCCACGTTCCCATATCTTCTCATTCACTTCCTGAGTAATCACTATAGATTCAGGTTTAAAGTGACGTTTCACATAATCTCTTAGATACCCAACTGCTTTTTTAGCACGTTTGTTTCTTGGACCTCTGCGAGCTTTAACGAGAGGAACTATGTATATTCTCTCATCAATAATTTCTTCTTTAGGAGCTTCTTCCTCCTCTACTTCTTCTCGTTCTTCAATTTCACCTTCAAAAATCTCACTAATTTCCTCTTCTTCCGAAATTTCCTCTAAACTAAATTCCTCGATCTCTTCAATTTCTTCTTCTGGTTCTTCAATGATTTCTTCAGAATCGACTAATTCTTCGTCTAAATCATCTAAACTTATTTCTTTTCCTTTTTTTGCCATTTTAATTCAATTTAATAATTATTATTATCTAATCACGCTTTAATTTTGTATTCCTCCAAGATCTTCTTGAATAAGGGCTGCTCCTCACTCTACGATTTGTTTTTATAGTCACCCAGCTTGGAATCGTTTGACTCTGCTTATATCTTTTTGCTCTTCGTAATTTAGATGGTAAATTCTTATTTCTTGCCATAATTCCTACTCGTTTACAATTATTTTTTAATTTTAAATTCTTTTTTTCTATCTAACGACGATATTTGTTCTAAAAGTTTTTTAAATGCTTTATCTGGTAAAGGTGTGGCTCCTCTTAATTTTCCTGTTTGATATAATTGAATCAGTTGTATTTCTATTTGTTCTGCGAATTGAGGTTTAACCATACGAATATTTTCCAATCTTTGCCTTCCTTCTGGTGACAAGATTTTACGCATGATTTGGTATTTCTTTGCTTCAAATTCTTTTTGTTGAGCTTCTGCTATCTGTTGTTGTGCTGCTTGTTGTTGCAATTCCTCTAATTTTCTTCTTCTAATGTTGTCTAATTCCTCGTCATTACTCACAGTAAATCCCTAAGTATAACATAATTTAGGTTTTTTATCTTGAAAGTGTATATGCCGTTCTTTCTAATAAACTTGTTCCTTCAGAAGAGACAACTCTACCTTCTTTTTCTATTTTTACAACTAAATTTGCATTTTCTAATTGTTGTAAAGCTACTCTTATAATTTTACCGCTTCCTTTAGCAGAGTGATGAAGTCCAGGACCCTTTCGATTTCTCCCTCCATAAAATTTTCTAAGTTTATTTACCCCTATTGGTCCAAATTTCTTTACTTTTCTAAGAATTGACGCGCATCTTAGATACCAGAAATTTTCTGTATCTTGTGGTGCCAATTCTTTAAAAAATGCAGTTTTCCAAAATTCTGAACCTTCTGGAGGTGAAATCTCAGGATATTCCTTTAGTTTTATAGCAATTGATTCAACAAGTTTTTCTGGTTGAACGACATATATTGACATGATCTTTAATTCTATCCTTCTTTATTAAATTTAATAGGTCTTAAAAGTCAGAATAAATTAAAAATTTTTCGTATTTTCGGTATTCTGGGACAATGAGTTATCAAAAAGAATTTAAAAAAGCTTTACTCTCACAACCACATTGCATTTTAGGTAAACATGGAATCTCAAATGAGTTTATCAACCATGTTACTAAATTATTAAAGAGATACAAAATCATAAAAGTAAAAGCATTAAAATCTTTTGCAACTAAGTCTAATATAAAAGAAATAGCTCAACAAATCTCAAAGTTAACAAACTCTTATTTATTAGATATTAGAGGTAAAATTTTTATTCTTTCCATGTATGACATTAGAAAGTCTAATTAAAAATGCAGTTAAGTTAATTTAAATGCCAAGAAGTAGTAAAAATTCTAAATTTATTGTAAAAAAAATAGCAAATTCCAGAATGCTTTATTTATTTCAGAAAGCACATGAGGTTTTTCCTAAAAATAAATCTTTAGCAAATCGATACACATATCTAGCAAGACGTTATGCTCAAAGAACCAAAATAGAAATTCCAATTGAATGGAAAAAACGTATATGTCATAAGTGTAAAAATTTTTTATACCCTGGAGTAAATTATAGAATTAGAATTCACTCCCAAAAAGGAAAAGGTTCTCATGTATCTTTGACATGTTTTGAATGTAATAAGACAACAAGATACTTCATTAAATTAAAAAACGAGAAGAAATAATATTATTAATTAAATTAATTATGGAATTCCAAAAATGCCATTAATCTTAGTTCTGGTTGAATGTGGAATAGAATTAATACCTAAAAATATAAGGGATCACCCAGCTGTTAAAAAGAATTTTTCATCAAGGATTTATTCCTCGCAACTTCTAGACAATAGCCTACATTTCTCTGCTATGAAAAATCTGAGAAATAGGGAAAAAAGAGGAAGACCAGACATAATCCATAGTTGTTTACTCAATGCTTTAGGGGCACCCTTAAATAAAAATGGAAATTTAAAGCTTTACCTTCACACAATTAATAATAAAATCTTCGAATTCAATCCGGATATCAGAATCGCAAGAAATTATAATCGATTTAAGGGTTTAATGGCTAAATTGTTAATAGATGGAAGTATAGAGATAGAGAATTCAAAATTAATAGCTCTATTCGAAGGAAGTTTAAAGGATCTTATAACTAAATTCGAAAATAGTGAAGTTTATTTATTTTCGACTAAGGGTACATTGATGAATAAATATAATGAATTGTTTACGAGTGATATCGAAAAAAATTATATAACTATTGTTGGTGGATTTCAAAAAAGTAGTTTCTCTAAAGATATAATTAATCTTTCCAAAAATTTAATTTCCATTTCTAAATACCCATTAGACGCGTGGATTGTTACCAATAGAATAATAACATATTACGAATTAACGTATAATATCCTTTAAAATCACTAAAGTTAAAAGAAATGGTATATTTAATATCTTACCAGAATTCGCGCCGCTAGTCTAGGGGTTATGATTCCGGCCTTCCAAGCCGGTGACCCGGGTTCGATATGATTTGGAATCGTTTTTGTTCCACACGAAAATCCCGGGCGGCGCATTTTAAAGAATCCTTGGATTTTTACTCTAACCTATATATCAAATATTTATATAAAAGTTCGTGAAACCATCCTTTCACGAAATTTTGATTTCTTAATGAAAATATTATATCTTTAATAATTTAAAATACAAACAGTTAAATTTACAAATTTGTATGATATAGTTGAAGAAACGCTCATTAAATACATTCCATTTCCATATTAGATCACTTCAATTTCTGTATTTAAAGGCGTTTTTTCATTTTTTCTGAGTTTTATCTTTATTGCTTCAATTAATCTTAAATTTTATCTTTTATTATTGAGCAATACTAAAACTTACATTATTATAATGGTTAAATACATTTATAAAGAATTTAAGTCTGTTATAAACAAGTTAAAATATCCTGATTCATGGTTTTGGTCGCGTTATACTTTAAATACATATTCAGGATGCGCTCATGCCTGTATCTACTGTGACGCTCGAAGTGAACGATATTATATAGAAGACTTCGAAAATGAAGTTATTATTAAGACTAATTTTGATAAAAAGTTAGATCAAAGATTTCAAAGAGCTCGCACTTTATTGCCTGATGTAATTGCTCCTGGTGGAGTAAATGATTCTTATCAACCAATTGAGAAAAAAATCGAACACACTAAAAAAGTTTTGGAGGTTATAGCAAAATATAAATACCCAATTAATATTGCCACTAAATCAAATTTGGTAACTCGAGATATTGATATACTCAAAAAGATCGCAAATGAAACTTGGTGTACTATAGGATTCTCAATATCAACTACAAATGAAGAATTAGCCAAATTCTTAGAACCATATTCTTCTTCCCCTTCGGAACGATTTGAAGCTTTAAAAGAAATAAAAAATGAAGCTCCTAATATTCAAATTGGGACATATTTCATTCCAATAATTCCATTTCTAGGGGATAATGATCAAAACTTACAAGAGGTAATTAAAAAAACAAAAGAAGCCGGAGCTGATTTTTTATTATTCTCACCAGGATTAACAATGAGGGATTCTCAAGCTCAATATTTTTTAAAGAAGTTAAAAGAAAGTAAATATAAACATATTATTAAACCATTACTTGAATTATATAAAGGCCAGATACATCCCCCTTCAAATTATTCAAAAAAAATTAATGATAAATTATGGAAACAATGCCAAAAATTTAAACTTAATGTGCGAATAAAACGTTGGATTCCTTCCGATTTCCGTAAATGGAATTATAAAATATCAGAACTACTTTTAAATAAAGAGTATATGGATTGGTTAGAAACAGGTAAATCGAATAAAACGCTTATGTGGGCTGGATTGAACCTTAATAACCTTGAAGAATCGATTTTAGACATATATAAAAGGGGTGAATTACATAATTTAAAAAACTTTAATTCAGAAATAATTGAAATTATCGAACCTTACTTGGAAAATAGTAAAGAAATAAAACAAAAAAAGGGGCTAGAAAAATTTCTATAATCAAAGAGATAACCCAAGAAATTATGAAAGAATTGAAAAATACTGCTCCTAAATTAACTTTCGAACAGATTGTTCGAAGGAACAAAATAATTAATTCTAATAATCCAAAATTTTTTGGATATGGTCATAAGGTTTCTGATATTGAAAAAATTATAAAAACCATTCATATGAAATATCAATGTGGGTATGAGGATGCTTTAATTATTTGTAAAAATTTAGTTAGTTCTAATGTTCTTGAGCAAAAATTTGCTGGTATCTTTTTTCTCAATCGTTTCAAAAGCAATTTCAATCAATCCACTATAGATCTATTCGAGAATCAGTTATCTAAATACTGTGACACTTGGGCTTTCTGTGATAGCTTCTGTATTAGAGTTATTGGACCTTTTCTTGGAAAAAAGAATAACCAACAATTAGCTGAAAAAACTATTGATAAATGGTCGAACTCTGAATCTCTGTGGGTCAGAAGAGCTTCAATGGTAATTCTACTTAAAATTATAATGATTAAAAAAGGAATCGATGAAGAATACTTATTTGAATTAGTAGAAAAAATGCTTAAATACCCTGAAGATTATATTCATAAAGGTATTGGTTGGCTTCTAAAAACTTACTCAAAATTTAATCCAGAGTCAATCTTCAAATACCTAATGAGTAATAAAGAAAGACTCCCTCGTTTGATTCTTAGATACGCTAGTGAAAAATTGTCAAAAGAAAAAAGGGGACTTATTCTAGAAAAGTGAATGATTCACTTGAAAAAACTTTAAATGATATTTTTTCCTTTTTAAATTACGAATTTTGATATTTTAAAAACTTAAATGTTTTATAAA
>JBHLNL010000141.1:0-9572 GCA_048941605.1 Promethearchaeota archaeon
CATCAAATAAAGAAGATCAAGTTCGGATTGAAGTTGTCAGGGGAGCAAAAACCATTTTCTCAAAGGGATTAGTGGAAGCTGGTGAAGGTAATGTTAGCGTGAGAAATGGTAAGAAAGAGGAATTTTTTATAACTCCTTCATTCAATCAATATGATACACTTAAAAAAAATGAAATAGTACATCTAAATTTCGAAGGTGCTCCTCTAAGTACAGGAAAATTACCTTCTACAGAAGCAAAAATGCATATAGCTATTTATAAATCAAGACCAAAAGTCCAAGCAATAATCCATACACATTCACCTTTTGCAACGATGCTTTCAATCGTAGGGAAAGGTATTCCAATTATAATGGAAGAGATGTATGCATTCTTAGGTGGATCAGTTGATATTTCTGAATTTGGAAAAGCTCAAACAGGAGAAATTGGAGATGTAGCTCTTAAAGCTCTAGGTATAAAGAACGCTGCTTTATTAGCTAATCATGGTGTTATAGTTTGCGGAAAATCATTAGATCATGCTATTAAATTCGCTGAACTAGTAGAAAAACTAGCAAAAATGTATTGGGGTGCTTTACAAATAGGTAAGCCAAATATCATTCCTGAAGAACACCTTAAGCGATTTCAGAAAATTTTTGATAGCCTTTTTGCTAATTATCCTCGAAGATTAAAAACTTAATAGGAATAAATAATTAAAATAATGTGAAATTTGTGGAATTAGGTATTAGTAGCTTAGGACATATTATTGATATCGCTCGTCTTGGTAAATTTAAAAACCTTAAAGATTTACTATATGATGCAACAGAGAAATGCCTCACTTTCGCCGAAAAAAGTGGAATTGAGACAATAGAATTAGTAATTGATCCTCCAGAAGTCTTTAGCAGTGAATATAGACAAAGATTTATTGATCTTATTAATTCTTATTCTTTGAAGAAACAAGTTCATGGGCCTTATATTGATTTAAATTTATGCTCTCATAATAATCGTATATCTGAAGCTTCAATAGAATCGCTCAAAGAATCAGTAAAAATTAGTTACCAAATTGATGCTAAAATTATGACAATTCATCCAGGATTGGCTAATTTTATGATTAGTTCAATTAGAGAGATTAACAAAGAACAGTTGAAAAAAGCCATTCATAAATTATTGGATTATATAAATAGCCAGAAATTAATGATTTGTTTGGAAAATATGCCTCAAAATGCCTTCATAATGACAGATAATAAAAATATTGAGGAAGTATATAAAATTATCAGTCGAGAAGATCTCTTTATAACTTTTGATACCAGCCATTTTTATACATGCAATGGAAATATGAAAAATTTATGGACAAAATTTCATCAAGTTATAAAAAATATTCATTTAGTAGATAATTTCAGTAAAAATTCTGATACACACCCTCCATTAGGTTCGGGAAAGATAGATTTTAAAGAAATTTTTGACATACTTAAAAGTTTTCGTTATAAAGGACCAATAATTATTGAGTTATCTTCTATAAGTTCAATAAATCAAAGTATTAATTTTATAAAAAAATTTTTATAATGTATTCTTAATTTTTAATAGAAATCTTAGTTTGATGAGCAAAAATGAAAATTATCTCTTTACAAGTTAGTGATGATCTATTAGAAAGATTCGAAAAAGTAAGAAAAATGAGTGGTTTTACATCTAAAAGCGAAGCTTTAAGAGATTCAATATTTAGTTTTATTGAAAAACATGAAAAATATGAGAATCTGGAAAATAACATTTTAATAATGACGATAAGTCTAGTATATCCCTTCAAAGAGTTAATAATAGACCAATTAACCGAAGTGTACTCAAGATTCCATCAAATTGTAAAAACCATAACTGATTGGCGTATTGCTGAAAAAAAGATTGAAATCCTTCTTTTAGTAGGTGAATTTTATACAATCAAAGATTTATATAAAGAAATTGCTAAAATAAAGGAAGTGATTTGTTCTATGAGTGAAATAATTATTGATTAAACCAGTAATCAATCAAATCTAAGAGAAAAATCCACCTTCTGGCTAGGGAATTGAGTTAACAAGCTTAAACTTATTACATCCGGTTCTGAAAGTAAATAATCTACAATATTTTCTTTAGTTATACCACCAGAAACCTCAACTATAATGTTATTTCTAAGATTGTGTTCCTTCAATAAATTTATCGCATCTTCCACTTGATCTGGTCCCATATTATCTAGCATCACAATATCTGCTCCATTCTTAGCAGCAGTTAAAATATCTTCCACTTTTTCGATTTCAATTTCAATTTTTTTTGAAAAACTTGTAATATCTTTCGTATCTTTTAATAGTTTTTCAACATCCCCCTTATAATATTTTAAATGAGTATCTTTCAAAAGCACCATATCATCGAGTGAGAATCTATGTACATCTGCATGCCCTAATTCAGCAGCCTTCTTTTCAAAAATACGCATTCCCGGCGTTGTTTTTCGAGTACATGCAATTTTGACATTTTTTCCAGAATCTTCAATTAATTTATAAAATTTATGCACGGTACTTGTAATTGCACTCATATGAGTAATTAGATTTAATCCAGTTCTCTCTCCTAGCAAAATATCTTTTGCGTTTCCTTCTAATTCTACAATAATGTCTCCTTTGGTAACCTTTTCCCCATCTTTTTTTTTAAATATTGTAGAGATTTTTAAAATTCCAAATAAAATTTTTAATTCTTCTAATCCTGAAATATATCCTGCATTTTTAGCGAAGATTTTTGCTGACATTTTTGCATTCTCTAAAATTGTTTTGGAACTCACATCACTAAACATACAATCTTCAAGGAGGAATTCTTTGATTTTCTGTTCAATTAAAATTCTATTATAGCTCATATTTCGCACAAATTTTTATAGTATTATTATTATAGTTAAAAAATTAATTAAAATTATGGTACCAAAAGAATTAATATTTATTAAAAATAATGAGATAGAACTTGAAGCTGAATACTTCCAATCAAACAGTAATACAAAAAATCCCGCAATTATAATTTGTCACCCACATCCTCAATATGGTGGTAATATGTTTAATAATGTTGTATCTGGAGTCTTTACAACATTAATCAACAATGACATTTCTTGTTTAAGATTTAACTTTAGAGGTGTCGGAAGATCAAGAGGAAAATTCTCTGGAGGTTTAGGTGAAATAAACGATGTCAAGGCTTGTATTGATTTTTTAATAAACGAGAAAAATTTTGCTAAAGTAATAATATGTGGTTATTCTTATGGTGCTGCAATAGGGTGTTCAGCTATAAATTACTCAGATAAGGTGATCGGTTATATATCCATCTCATTTCCTTGGGATTTTATGGGTGCTAGATATAAAGAATTATCTCAATCGAAAAAACCAAAACTTTTCATCCAAGGTAATAGAGATAACATTGCTTATTATGAACAATTTAAAGAACATTTTGAATCTTATGATGATCCTAAAGTAAGTAAGATTATTGATGGTGCTGATCACTTTTATTGGGGTTATGAGGAACAGATCTCTAGTGAAATTCTTAGTTTTTATAAAAACATTTAGACTTGCTGAATATATTTTAAAAACAACCTTTATAAACAATACAAAAAAGAAAAAAATAGAGAAAAGAGGATTATAAACTTGAAAGCTTTTCTAAATCTGCTTGTGAGTTTTCAACAGCCCAGTCAAGGAGCTGATCAAAATATCTCTCCACATCTTCACTTTCAGGAGATTTAGATAAAATTGCTAAAAGAAATTGATTTTTATTATCAGGCATAATAATATTTCTCATCATAATGAAGTCTTCTTTATACTTAATTTTCATGCTCTGAATGTCAGAAAGTTTTAATTCTTCTGCCGCTTTATATGCAGAATCACTCAATAATGATCCCATAGCAGCTACCACTCGTTCATCGATATTCTCTTCTTTTTGGGATGCTAATACTAATCCTGTTGAAGTTGCGAATAGAGATGCTCGAAAATTTCCATTTTCATTTAGTTCTTTAAGGACTAATTCAAGTCTACTTACCAATTCTACACACTCTCTAGAAAGATTATTAATATATTATCTTAAATGAAGGTTTTACAATTTTTAATTAAATCTATTTTGAATCTAATACGCTTAGATAAAGTTTCCTTGTATAAATAATATGAGTTATTTAGTATTTAAAATTATTTAATAAGGATTTTATTTTACTAAATAAATCTAGTTTATTCGTCTAAAATGATATTTAATTGATTTAATCTTCAAGAACTATATGAAAACCAAATTTACGTGTAAATTAAGATTCAAAGTACAGCTATATTTTTAGATTGATAATAAAAGTTGATAAAATATCATCTTTATCAATATTTAAAGTTATAACACTTGGTCTTGCTATGGGTTTCATAAATCCTGGCCGTTCGACAGGGGCTTTGGGTCTTGTTGGAGAGCCTGGATTTAAAAGTAGCAAATTAAAATCCGTTCCTTTAATCATTGGTTGATGTGTATGACCAAAAATAAGAATTTGTAAATTATGAGTTTCAGCAAATTCTTCAACATTTTCTGGGAGTAAATGAATTACTCCTATGTTATATTGTCCTATTGAAAGTTTATGAAATTTCTTTAAATTACTAATTTTATCAAGATTTCCTCTTACACATTCTATAGGAGCAATCTTTTCAAGTTTATCTAAAAAAAAATCTTCACACACATCTCCAGCATGTATAATTTTATCGACATCATTAAACACCTGTGTAAGTTGATTTATCAAATGACTAACTTTGTCTTTTTCATAATCAATTGTTATATGAGTGTCAGATATTATTCCCAATTTCATTAACAAAACACTCCTCTATATCATAACTATGAAACCCATTAAGAAGATAATTACTGCCATCAAAATATCAAATAATATGCGAAATATTGTATCCCCCACTGTAATCTCATCTGAACTCTTTTTAAAATATGTTTTAAAAAAAGCAAATCCGTTTGAAATTCCTCTTTTAACACTCGAAAGTGGCCACACCAATAATAAACAGACGATAGTGAACAAAATACCAATTATGAATAATGGTATATAAACGAAAAAGGCTACTATATAAAAACTATTACCTTGCCAATAATTCCAAATTGTATGAGCGGCAACAATATTATTTAGAGCATGTGCTATTATTGCAGGAAGAATCCATTTTTTTCTTACAACAACTAAAGATAAAATTATCCCGATTATAAATGCTTGAAAAAACCACATTACGGGGTACCACTCAATATAATCGAATAAATAAGCTAAATGGCCTAATCCAAAATAGATTGATGATATAATCACTGCTGACATTGGAAAGAAATTTTCACTACCTCGTTTAGCTATAAATGCTCTCGCTATTGTCTCTTCTGTAATCGATACTGATATTTGAATTATAATAGCAGAGATTAAAAATACAAAATAACTAGTATAAGGAGATAAATAATAATTAGTATTTACTAAACCTATGACAATACCTTGATATCCAACAGTCTCAGGGATGAAAAGGTATGGAAAAAAATCCATTGGTAACAAAACTAAAAAAAATATTAAAAATCCATATAATATTTGATATTTGTAGTTTTTCTTGCTCATTTTATATAATTTTAAATGACCAAATACAGGTGAAACATCCTCTTCTAAAATTACATTTCTTTTTTGAGATTCAAATAATATATTTGATAATGGGAATAAAAGTGGTATTCCAATAAATACTAAAATTGCTCTCATCACATAAAAAAGGATACCATAAAGTAGAGTTCCTTCCCCCACCACAACAGGAAGTAAGAATAGTGGTATTAATAACAATAAAAATACAATAATAAATCCCCAAAACACTTCTTGATAAAAAAATCGTATCCTTTTCAAAGCTATCGATTTCTTTCTTTTTCTTTCGAATTGTACCATTCGGTATCACTAATATAATTGAATAAAAAATTATTGAATCAAAAAATTATAAATTTTTTTATTTATCGATTTAAAGATTTTAAAATCACATCATCAGCACTAGGAATACCTTTTCTTGCTCCTAAGTTTTGTATGCATCTTCCGGCAACAAAATTACCAATCTTTATACCATACCTTATATCTTCAAACTTAAAACTATAGTTTTTTATAAAACTATATAAGAATCCTGCAGAAAAAGCATCTCCCGCTCCAGTTGTATCAACAACTTGTATTTCTTCAATTGGTTTAATTATTTCAAATTTTTCTGAAGTTATCAACATAGCTCCTTCATTTCCTAGTGTTATTATCAAAATTTTAATTCCTAACTTGAAAATGGATTTTGCTTTTTCTTTAAGTTGATTATTAAAATTAATTTCACCTAAATGAAAGAGGCTACGAAATTCTCGTCTTGAAATTATTAAAATATCAATATACATTAAAAAATCTTTTAAACTATCAAAACCTTGTTCAATTATTAACATTCCTGGATTTAATATTACTGGAATATTATAATTCCGCGCAATTTTAGCTGCTTTTTTGAGTGGGGCTGTATTTTGTAGGCTACTTAAAAATAATGTATTGGTTTTTGCAATATCTTCTGTTTTAATATCATCTATTGAAAGTGTATTTGCCGCACCACTATATGCGTATATTCGACGCTCTCCATTTTCTGTTAATGCAACATACGCCGATCCTGTTGTGTATTCCTCTGTATATGTGATTAATGATAAATTTAAAGGCACTTCTTTAAAGTCTTTGAGAATTTTTTTTCCAAATTCATCATTATGCCCTAATTTTCCAATGAAGGCTACCCGTAAACCTAACTTAGCGCATGCGTATGCAGTATTAGCAGCAGCTCCTCCAGAAAATAATTTTAAATCTGATACAAACACTTCATCATCATTTATAGGGTGCCGTTTAACTTTAGAAACTATATCAACAAGAGCCGCACCAATACAAATAACGTCCAATTCTTTTACCATTGGAGAAAACCCTTAATTATAAGTAAAAGAACCATACTCTGATTTAATTTCTAAAATGTTTTTATCTTTAATTGGAGATTTTTCACAGTATCCGACAATCTTGGAAGGAATTTCATATTTTTCTGTAATTTTGAATATATCCTTAGCTATAGATTCATTACATAAAAGTTCCATTCTATCACCCATATTAAAGACACTAAACATCTCCTTCCAGTGAGTTTCAGATGACCTTTGAATCAATTCAAATATCAAAGGTGTCTTAAAAAGGTTGTTTTTGATATATTTAATACCTTTTCCATAATTTAAAATTTTAGTTTGGCCTCCTCCGGTATTATGTATAATTCCGTGGATTTTATCACGATATTTTAAAATTATTTCTTGTAAAACAGGAGCATATGTTCTTGTTGGTGATAATAAAGCTTTTCCAATATTTATATCAAGTTGATCAATCATATCTGTTAATTTATATTTCCCAAAAAATACAAATCTCTCATCCAGATTTTGATCATAACATTCCGGATACTTTTTATAATATTCATGAGAAAGCATGCCATGCCTAGCTAAAGTTAACCCATTACTTCCGATTCCACTGTTGTATTCATCTTCATAAGTTGCTTTTCCAGAACTAGCTAAGCCTATTATAATATCATTAGGTTTGATATTATCTGCGTTTATAACGTCTTCTTTTTTAATTGAGGTAAAGGCAGAAGCATCTACTACGAGTGTTTTTACTATATCGCCGATATCGGCAGTTTCACCCCCACACATCTTAACTTTCAAACCTAGAGAAGTTAGTTTTTCACTATAATCATAGTATTCTTTAATTATAGTCGCTACAATATCTCCCTTTATATATTGGCTATTTCTTCCGAGATTATTCGAAAAGAAAATATTTCCTGTTGCCCCAACACATAAAATATCATCGAGATTCATAACCATTGCATCCCTGACTATACCTTTAAAAACGGAAATATCTCCTGTTTCCTTATAATACATATATGCTAAACTAGATTTTGTACCAGCTCCATCAGAATGAAAAATAGAACAAAAATCCTCTCTATCATCAATATCTCTAATTATTCTACAAAAAGCTCCAGGAAAAAGACCTTTATCAATTGATTTAAGAGCATTATGCACATCCTCCTTCTTTGATGACACTCCTAATGTTCTATATAAATTATTATTTCCAGTCAACGAAACCAAAATCTAAAAATTATATTTAATTGTTAAAAATTTTACTAAATTTTCTACTTGTTCAACAGCTTTGCCAATATAGTTATGTGGATTAAAGATTTCTTCTAATTCCTCTTTTGAGAATTTTTGTTTAATTAAATTATGGTTAATTAGTATATCACTCATATTTATTTTTTCTTTCCGAGCTTTAATTGATGCTTGTCTTAACATTTCATGGCCTTCCTGTCTTCCTATTCCCTTATTAACTAATTCTACCATTACTTTTTCAGTGAGACAAGCACCTCTAGTAAGATGAAGATTTTCTTCAATTTTAATTTCATCAAATTCAATTCCTTTTAAATTTTGAGTTAGCTGTTTAATTATATAATGCAATAATATGAAATTCTCACCAAATATTATTCTTTCAGATGCAGAATTCGTGATATCTCTTTCATCTTCTAAAATAACATTGTCTAATGCAACTGAAACATTAGATTTCAAGATTCTAGCTATACTGCAAATCCTTTCTGATTTATGAGGATTTCTTTTATGAGGCATAGTTGAACTTCCTACTTGTTCTTTTTTAAAAGGCTCAAACATTTCTGCAATTTCATTCCTTTGCAGTATTCGATTTTGTCGTGCTATTTTTGCTAATGTTTGACCAATTAAAGCTGTTAAAAAGATGACTTCAGCATGTCTATCTCTTTGTATAACTTGATTCGCAATAAGTACAGGATTCAAATCAAGTTTCTTCATTAATTCCTTTTGAATATTTATACCTTTTTCATTAAAACTGGCCATTGTACCAACAGCACCAGACATTTTACCAAATGATATTCTAGTTTTTACTTCAGAGATTCTTTCCAAATGCCTATGTATTTCATAAGCCCAAACACCAAATCTCATACCATAAGTGGTAGGTACTGCATGCTGACCATGAGTCCTTCCTATACATATAAGTTTTTTTTTATCATTAGCGATTGATATTAAAATTTTTAGTAAATCCAATAAAGCATCGAAAATAATATTTAAAGCTTCTTTTAACTGTAAAGCAGTTGCAGTATCCTCAACATCATAACTTGTCGCTCCTAGATGAACATATTTACCAGCATCATCTTCACATTGTTCTGCTAAACTCTTTACCATAGCCATCAAATCATGATGAATCTGTCTATCAATCTCTTTTACTCTTTCTAATTTTACATAATTTAAATTCGCCTTTTTATTAATTTCCTCAGCTGCTTTTTGTGGAATATTACTTAGTTCTGCATGAACTTCTGCTAATTTAGCTTCGACTTTTAACCATAATTCTAATTTCTTCTCCTCTGTAAAGATGTTAGCCATTTCAGTTCGATACCTTGTTTCGATTGGATGAATAAATTTATGATCCATAATACATTCTCTTTTTTTGTTTAGCCTTAATTAAAGTAATGAAACATCAAGAAATATATCTTATTTTATTAGAGTTAAAATAATTTAATTTAATCAGTAAAATTAAACA
>JBHLNL010000142.1:0-9463 GCA_048941605.1 Promethearchaeota archaeon
TGTTGCTTTACTATTTTGTTTTGTATTACCCATTTCTCATTTATATTTTTCCATACATGACCTAGTTGATAATTTTTTAAGATTTCCTGATTATTTATCGGTATCTTTACACCAAATGGAGGATTCGTAAAGATGTAATCGAAAGTATTATTTTTTATTAGCTTATCTGCACCAGTTCTATAGCTATTCGGATCTAATGAATCTTCACAAAAAATATTTGATTTTCCATTACTTAATATTTCTAAGTATAATTTACTTATTTTTGCTAAGAATAAGTCTTTATCAATGCCAAAAAGATTTGATATTGATTCTATTTTTTTATCTTGAGATTCAATTTTTGACCAGAGAACTTCCTTTACTTCAAGTAAAAAGCCACCATGACCACAAGCAGGATCTAAAATTTTAGAATTAATTATAGGATTTAAGTAGTGTACCATAAATTTGACTATATTCTGTGGGGTAAAAAACTGTCCCGCCTCATCTTTTAAAATCTTACTTACAAATATTTCAAATGCATCGCTTAAGATATCTCGTGATGATTGAAGAAGTGAAATATTTTGTAATTCTTTCACAATTAAATAAATAAGTTCTTTTGTTAAAGTGATTTGTTCATTTTCATCCATGATATCATTATACTTTTCTCGCACATTCTTATTGAAGAAAGATTGAATTCTTATATAGAGTTTTTCATCAGATTCACCATTCTTAATACAAAAATCTACTTCTTCTTCAAGGTCTTTACTAATTTCATCTACTAATTTACATAAGAGGAGATTTATGATCTGTTTTGATCGTGATCTGGTGTCAGTATCAGTATATTTTAATTTTCCATATAGATGCTGATTAATTGACATAAAAATTTGTTTTAAATTTGGAGACTTCTTTAAATCTTTTTTCTTTATTCCACTGATTTTTTCCTCTAAATAATCAGTAATATGAGTTGGCATTACTACGTATCAAAAGAGTTTATGCTTACTAGCAACTTTTGCATCTATATAATTCATTTATAATGAATCACTTTATTATTGTTTATTATTAATTGAAAATTAATGTAAATTATGTCTTCAAATAATTTACAATTTGGAGAATTTATTGATTTCACCATAAAAAAACGATTTGGAATTATAACTCTTAATAGACTTCATAGATCAAATGCTTTTGACATTGAACAATTCGAAAATTTAGAAAAAGCTGTGGAATATTGCCAAAAAAATGATAATATAAGGGGTTTAATTCTCACTAACAATGGCGCTTCATTTAGTACAGGAGTTGATTTAGGAGCTATTGATGGAAGCAATCATGAAGCAGTAAAATATCTTGAAGCGACTGCTGCAAATATTTGTAAATTACTATATTATGGAAAACCCGCCATTTCTGCGATAAATGGAAGAACAATGGGAGAGGGTGTTGTTTTTTCTTCATGTTGCGATTATAGAATTGCTACAAAAGAAAGCTTTTTTCAAATGCCGGAAATATTTTCAGGAATCTTTACTGGTACCGGTTGTTTAGTTTTATTTTCAAAGTTATTTGGAATTCCATGGACTAAGAAATTATGCATGTTTGCGGAAAAATTTGATGCTAAAGATGCTTTAAAAATTGGTTTAATTGATCAGATCGTAAATTCCAAAGATGATTTAATGAAAGTTGCTTTGGAGAAAGCTAAATTCCTATTTACCAAAAATCAAACGGTATTAAATGCTATTAAATTATGCTGTAATCACTTAGCTGACAAATCATATAATGAAGCGTATGAGTTAGAGAAAATTGGGTCATCTTGGTATGAATTTGAAGAAAAAAAACAATATATCAAAGATTTTAGAAAAAAATTCGAATGAAAAATTAAAAATGAATAAGTATGTCATCAGAAAATTCAGAATTTGGGAACTTTATTGAATTCTCAGTAAAAAAAAAGTTTGGAATTATAAAATTAAATAGAATCTATAGAGGAAATGCGATTACTACTGAGATGGCAAAGAATCTTAAAAAAGCATTAGAGTTTTGCCAAAATTCAGAAAAAATTAGGGGAATTATATTGACTGGAAATGGAGATTCTTTTACCACAGGGATGGATATTAATGAAATTGACGGGAGTGATCATGTAGCTGTACAAGAATATGAAGAAACAGCAGCATCCATTCAAGAATTATTCTATTACGGAAAACCCACCATTTGTGCTATTAATGGTAAAGCGATGGGTGATGGTGTAGCTTATACTTTATGTTCTGATTATCGGATTGCTGTTAGAAATTGTTATTTTATGATGCCAGAGATAAATTTAGGAGTATTTCCTGGTACAGGCATCATTGTGATAATGAGTAGAGTTATTGGGATCCCCTGGACAAAGAAAATACTTATGTTTGCAGAGAAAGTAAGTGCAGAAAAAGCATTAGAAATCGGTTTAATCGACAAAATAGTAGAAAATCAAGATGATTTAATGAAAGTTGCTTTGGAGAGAGCTAAATTCCTATTTACCAAAAATCAAACAGTATTAAATGCCATTAAATTGTGTAGTAATCACTTGGCTGATAAATCTTATAATGAAGCCTATGAGTTAGAGAAAATTGGGTCATCTTGGTATGAATTTGAAGATAAAGAACAATATATCAAAGATTTTAGAAAAAAATTTTACTAAAGAAGAATTTTTTATAGATTCATCAGTAGTTTTCAACAATCATATTATTATAATCTATTTTTTTTTCCATCTAAAAATTTATATAATATTGTCTAAAAATAATCATAATTTTCTCTTACATTTTTATAGAAATATTTGAAATTCTCTTTAAGTGTTAGACTTGACAAATAGTATAAGGAAAAAAAGGGTAATCCTAGTTTCTGGGATTATACTTGTTTCTTCATTGGTTATTACAATAACCTGGTTTCAAATCGCAAATTTAATTAAATCAGATTTAGGAATTCAATATATTAAACATTCGATCCTGGGTCCCCCTCATGCTACATATATTTCTTTCTCAGATTTAGATAAAGATGGAGATGTAGATCTCTTAGGAACATCATATCATGATAATATATTTTGTTGGTGGGAGAATTTAGGTAATCATCAATTCTCCTACTATATTATATCAAATAATCTTGAAGGGGCAACTAATATAGAAGCCGCAGATATGGATCAGGATGGCGATATTGATATTATTGGAGCTGTGGTAGATTCAAATCGCATTATTATATTTGAAAATGAAGGAAATCAAACATTTTCAGCGCAAATCCTAACAGAATCATTTAGTTTAGTTTCTTGTATATCACTTGGAGATATTGATAATGATAACGATACAGATATTGTAGCTTGTGCGAGTGGGGATGACAAAATTAGCTGGTTTGAAAACCAAAATAATTTAACATTTACAGAAAGAATTGTTACAACGTCTCTAGGACGAGCTTGGGAAGCTTATCTGATAGATATGGATGATGATGGAGATATGGATTTGATCGCGGTAGGAACTATACCTGGGGAAATAAGTTGGTTTGAAAATGATGGATCTCAGAATTTCCAAAAACATTTGGTTTATTCAACAGCTGAAATGACTCATGGAATTGTAGCAGCCGATTTTGATTTGGATGGAGACTTAGATCTTGCTGGGTGTTCTATAACAGCTGATACTGTAGATTGGTGGGAATCGACAGGAAGTTATCAATACACTCATCATATAATAGACAATGACTATGATGGGGCAAATTATGTTAATTGTGGTGATCTTGATAAAGATGGGGATATGGATCTTCTGGTCAGTGCTGCTGGATGTGATCAGCTAGCCTATTGGGAAAATTTAGGAAACAGAGATTTTATTAAACATATTATAACTACAAATTTTGATGGATGTCGTTTATCTTCCGTTGATATTGATAATGATCTTGATATTGATATAATTGCTGTGGGGCGTAATCCTGGAGAATTTGCTTGTTTTGAAAATATTTCTTGAAAAGGTTAGACTGTAAAAGATATACGACATTTTTTTTTTAATAAAATAAAAGAAAATTTTTTTACTCAAACATCTTAATTCTATATACTAAATCCAAATTAAATGAAAATTAAGTGAAATGAAAAATGTCGTGGGAAGAATTTAATCAATATCCACATACATTATGTGGTGTGATTGAAAAATGGGCTAAAGAAAGACCTGATAAAACTGCATTTATAATATATGACACAGAAAAAGAAGTTACCTATAAAGATTTCAATGAAGCGATTATAGCAATGGCATTTAAACTATATAATATGGGATTCAGAAAAGGAGACATCATTGCTACATCTTTACCATTCCTTTATGAGCATATAATTCTTGGTTATGCATGTGCTAAACTTGGTATAATGTGGACTCCTATGGATTTAAGATTAAAACCTCCAGAAATTATGAAAAACCTAGAGTTATTAAAAGAAAGATGTAAAATGTATTGTCATCTTGGTAAAACTTCAGCTGCGAATTTTGGAATGATCGGAGCAGCAGTAAAAAAGAATACTCCTTGGCTAGAATATGTCGTACAATTCAGTACTCCAGATGATAAATATAGAAGTGGAATAATTCCAGCATATCAAATTGCTGAAGAAGCAAAAAATGAGATTATAATAGCTATGAAAAATCCTGAATCTATGAAAGGATTTATGGAAGAATGTGCGAAAGTAGGAGAAGATGATCCTGTAATGATTGTTTTTACAACAGGCTCTACAGGTTGGCCCAAACCTGCTATGTTGACTAATAAAAGCATAACTTGTCAAAATATGTGCTTGGCAAAAGGTTTTGATATCGAAGATGATGATAAAATGCTTGTAAACCTCCCTCCTTCACATGTAGGTGGAACCACTGAACAATTCATGACTCCTATGTTTGCTGGTGCAACTTGCGTTGTCTTACATATATTTGATCCAGTAAAAACTTTGGATGCTATCCAGAAATATAAAATAACGACTTTTGGTCAAATCCCAGCTCTATTTGTAATGGAATGGCGTTTACCAAATTATAATGACTATGATCTAAGTTCATTAAAGTTTGCTTTATATGGTGGTCAAGCTGTTGATAGACCATTCCTTGAAAAACTCTCATCAATGGCCCCAAAATTTGGAAGTGGATTTGGGTTAACGGAAAGTTCTGGTTTTTGTACATTCACACCTTTAGACGGAACCGTCAATGATATTCTTGCTGGTTTAGGTACAGACTATCCAATTTATCCTATGAGTATAAGAAAACCTATGAAAGAAAATGGTTTGGCAGGTGAGGAATTGCCAGATGGAGAAGTTGGTGAGATTTGTTTTCAAGGACCACAAAATTTTCTTGGGTATTTTGGAAATGAAGAGGCTACACGAGCCACTCTATCTACTGATGATATTCTATATACAGGAGATATGGGATATAAAGATAAAAGTGGTCTTCATCTCTCAGGTCGACGGAAATATCTTATTAAACCTAAAGGCTATCAAGTATTTCCCCCTGAAATTGAAGGTTTTATTGCAGAAATACCACAGGTTGAGTTTGTAGGTGTAATTGGAGCAAAACATGAAGTATTTACTGAGGGAATAGTAGCATATATTAAGGTGAAACAAGGTGAAAGCTTAACAGAAGATGAAATATATGAACATTGTAAGGATATAGCCGCTTATAAAAGACCTTCTTTGGTTGTTTTCTTAGAGGAATTTCCATTAAATAGAGTTGCAAAAACAGATTATGTAGTATTAAAAGAGCGTGTAGAAAAGGATATTGAAGAAGCGAGAGCAAAAGGAGGTTGGGATCTAAAATAAATCATTTTTTTTGTTTTTATTATAGGTTTTTTTTCAATTTCTGTTATATTAAATTTAAAATAGAAATTGCATAACATTAAAATCTAAACTTAGTTTATAAAACTTAGTTATCTATAGATGACTTACAAAAGAATAACCGCAATTAAGGAATACAAAAGATTCTAACAAGAAAAAAGAATAAATTAACCTAAACAGTGTAAAGGTGATATTGTTTGCCTAAAGAAAATGATTCAAAAGTTTTTATTGGCAGAAAGAAATCAATGAGTTATGTAATGGCTGCTATGGTTGTTTTAAACGAGAAACCAGTGAGATTATTGGCTCGAGGCAGGTCTATTTCTCGAGCTGTAGATGTAGCTGAAATATTAATTAATAAATTCGTGTCAGGGAGCAGCTATGGTGAAATCTTGATTGGCACTGAAACGATTACAAATAGAGATGGAACTAATAGCAATGTTTCATCAATAGAGATTGAAATTCTTCCGCCAAAGAAATAAAGAAAGAAAAATCTAAAAACATACAGGAGAAAATCAGGAGACTTTCTCATATATTTTTTTTATTTTATATTTTTATCCCTTATTTACTCAATTATAAATTTGTATTCATCAACATCAATTACTGGTCGATAACCTATTTTTAGATAAATACTATTAGAAACAGGATTCATTAAATCTGTAAATAAGAAGCAAAATTTATTTCCCTCTTCTAAAAGATGTTTGCTAAGTCTTGCTACACATTCAGTTGCATATCCTCTTCTTCTTAAATCTGGCGATGTGTAAACAAGATTTACTAAATTTCCATTGGGGGTTTTCCCTGCCTTTCGTGCCATAGAAACTACTTCCCTATTTTCCAATAATAAAAAAAGTCTTTTATTTCTAATATCGTCCGCTATATGTTCCAAAGATCTATTTATCTGAGCCTCTGAAGTCTCCGGTAAGGCTTCAAGAATAAATTCTTTTGTCCATTTTACTATAAGAGATTGATTTTTTTCAGTGGCGATAATAAATTCTCGATTGCCCAAAGTTTCTTCTGCAACTTTTTCTAATTTATAAACTCTTTCGTTTCTTATTAACTTAGAACTTAATTTTTTATGATCACACCATAATTGAACAAATTTTTTTGCTCCTTCTTTGAATCCCAGAACTCCTGGTATGTCTATACTTCTATTAAGCAATTCTTTAACTAGTAAGTCTATAGTATTCACATCCGCCGTATAAGAAAGTATCTGATTATAAGGTGGAGTTCTTAAAGATACAAGCTTTATTCTATTATTTTCTTTTATAGCTATTAGAACAGGATTTTCTTCTCCGTATCTTTTAGGATTTTTTTTAATAGCATTTAGTATTGAAAAAAGGAGATTATTTTCAGCCTCTCTTTTTAATAAAAAGTTAGACACTAGACTATAAAATTTATTTACATCTTCATAGAAATTGATTTCCATATTTAACTAAAAATAAATCTTTATTAAAAAGGTATAATATATTTCTCAGTGTTCAGGGAAACAATATTAATTAGTTTTTATTTCTTGTTTAAATTTTTGATAATGTTTTAATCTATCAAATTCCCTAAAAAAGTTAGGAAAAATATATAAAGTTAGATGTAATACCAATCTAATGAATTTTAGAAAATCCATTTTATTAATTCTTACCCTCTTTTTTATAGGATATTTAGCTAATATAAATAATCCTAATAGAGTAATTCAACCTTCTGATTTAAACACTTATGCAATTAAAATCTCTGCGTCTTATAATTCTGTAGATTATTTAATTATTACTACTGAGGAATTTAAAAGTATTCTTCAACCTTTAGCTGAATGGAAAACACAGAAAGGGGTAGTTTCGAAAATTGAACTGGTTAGTAATATCCTTGCAGAATACTCAGGAGTCACTGAATCTGAGAAAATAAAAAATTGCATCAAATATTATTACAATAATAATAATACGCAATGGGTTCTTTTAGCTGGGGATATTAACCACGTTCCAACTCAATCTATCTTTGTGGATGATGGTTTTCCCTATGATGGTGATTATGTCTCTTGTGATTCTTATTATGGGGATATTAATAATAATTGGGTCTCAAATGATTTCGATTATAACGCAGAGGTCTATGTGGGGCGATTAACCGCAAATAATCAAAATGAAATGGAAAATTTAGTGGAAAATATATTGAATTATGAAAAGAATCCTCCTATTGGAGCATGGATGTCTCATGCTTTATTTGCTGGTTCTATACTTCAATTTGACCAAGATTGGAATGACGATGGAAATAAAGATTATGGAGAATGTGATGCGAATCGACTTAATAATTTTATAAATGACACTTTAGTGCCAAAGAACTGGACTAGTATATTTCTTGCTCAAACACAAGGCATCAAGGGTTCTGATAATCATAGTGATCTTCAATTAAATTATAATAATCTTCAGAATGAAATTAATAAAGGATGCAGCATCGGTCTAATTTCAGCTCATGGTAGTCCTCAATCAATGAGTATTGAAGAATGGAAAGAAGATTATGATGGAGACATGTTATTTGACTATACAGATGATCCATTTGAGGGGGATGGCGTCCCTATCGATGAAGGAGAATGGACAAATCTAATGTCCACTAGTTATATGAATTTTCATCCACAAGATGATAAATTAGGAGTATTCTTTTTAGGTAGTTGTTCTGTAGGAACATTTGAAGATATTAATGATTGTATTGCTGAATATTTCTTAAAAAACACTGCGATCGGATGTGTTGCTGCTAGTAAGGTAGTGTGGGGCGAAGATCAATGGTATGAACGTGATCATGGGGGCTGGTTCATGGAAGGACTTGGATTCCGTTTTTGGGAACAATTGCTCCAACACAATCAACCTGGTAAAGCATTAGCTTTAGCCAAGGCAGATTACGTAGCAGATAGAATTATTTCTCCTGAACCACGGGAATATCCAGAATGGGGAAATAAAACTCTTAAGCAATATAATTTACTTGGAGATCCTGAAGTTCCAATTTGGCTATCAATTCCTAAACAACTTAATGTAAGTATTGATCAACCATTTAATAATATTACAAATACCATGACTCTTAAAGTGAAAAGCAATGAAGTCCCAGTTAAAAATGTTACTATTACTTATACCGTAAATAATACACTTCTCTTTAAAGAAAGTACAAATGAAAATGGAACAATTGAAGTTCCCTTCTCAGATATCGAAGTGGATGATTATATTTTTACTGCATATAAAAGAGGATTCCTTCCATTTCAAGCAAATTTACCTGAAGATGGCTCGAGTTTAACAGGTGATAGAATACCAGGTTATAACCTCTCTATTATCATTTTTATTACTATAAACTTCATAGGCGTTGCTTCAATTTATTTAAAACGATCCCTTTCAAAGAAAAAAACCCATTAATTTTATTTCTTTAAATATTTTCTTTTAATTTTTCTAGCTTTTTCTGAAAATGTTCAATTTGGTCCACTGTTTCGTTATTTGCTGTAATACTTTCGATTAAAGCTATAAAATCTTTCACTAATGGATGTTGAAGTATCACACATTTTTGATTTATAGTATTTACATCTAAAATTAATGCGGAATCTAGCTGTTCTCCCAGCCCTAACACATCTTTGAGGATCAATTCATTATCATCAGTATATGATAAAACTAAAATATCTTCTGCTAGTTGAGAACCATCAGTTTTGTTGATTATTTTAAATTCACACAAAAATTAGTATCAACTCAA
>JBHLNL010000143.1:0-9443 GCA_048941605.1 Promethearchaeota archaeon
GTCGATTGGAAGAGAATGAATAATTATGGTAGTTCTCTAATATTTGGTCATCCTCAAGCACCAACAATGTTGAGAATTATTATAGAATTAATTGAAGAATTAGTAGAGAGGGGTGGAGGATTTGGTCTCGCCGATGGATGTGCTGCAGGTGATACTGGAGCTGCTCTTGTACTAGAGGTAAAAGTAGATTAAAAAAGATTTACCTAATTTATTTTTTTATCATTTTATTTAAATTAAGAAATAGGTTTCTTGAATGCTTAGAAAGAAAATAAAAGCAACTAAAGAATTGAACCAGATAATGTCAGATTATTATCATGAGTTAGATCAAGCCTCAAAAAGTGATAAGAGGAAAGTTGCTTGGTGTTCAAGTGTAGGTCCAGCAGAAATTTTGAGAAGCCTAGACTTTAAAGTTTATTTCCCAGAGAATCATAGTGCGATGTTAGGTTCCTCTAGAATGGCTACAGATTTAATCCCGTATGCTAACGCAATTGGATATTCACCTGAAATTTGTTCTTATTTAACAGCCGATATCGGGGCATATTTAAAAAAAGTTACACCACTATCAAAAGCTTATCCCGATATAAAAAGTGTTCCTAAACCTGATGTACTTGTATTTAATACAAATCAATGTAGGGAGGTTCAAGACTGGTTTGGTTGGTTTGCTAATGAATTTAATGTACCTTTAGTAGGAATTTCAACACCTAGAACTGTAGGGGAAGTTACAAATGCACATATCACATTCATAGCAACTCAGATGGAAAATCTCGTTAACCATTTAGAAAAAATTTCAACAATTAAATTTGAATTTAATAAACTTAAAGATGTTTTAGCACTTTCACGTGAATGTTCTGAACTTTGGAAAAAAGTTTTAGATACAGCTGCCAGAATACCCTCACCATTTACATTCTTTGATGGAACAATCCACATGGGCCCTGCTGTAGTAATGAGAGGAACCCAACAGGCAGTAGATTATTATCAGATTTTATTAGCAGAACTACAAGAGAGAGTAGATAATCACATTGCAGCTGTAGATAATGAAAAGTTTAGGCTTTACTGGGAAGGAATGCCTATTTGGGGACGGTTAAGACACTATTCTGAGTTATTTGCTAGTCTTAATGCTTGTGTTGTAGCATCAACATATTGTAATAGTTGGATTTTTTCTGCTTTTGATGAGAATGATCCATATCGGAGTATGGCAAAAGCTTATACAGAACTATTTATAGTACGTTCCGATGAATACAAAGAAAAATATCTAAGGAAAATGGTAGATTTCTTTAAAATTGATGGAATTATCTTTCATGATGCAAAAACTTGTCCACATAATACAAATTCTCGATATGGTATGCCACAAAGAATCGAATTAGAAACAGGAGTACCCAATTTGGTAATAAATGGAGATTTAAATGATTTAAGATGTCTTTCAGATGAACAATCACAGACAAGCATTGAAGCTTTTATTGAACAATTAGAAGCAAGTTAATTATGATATAATTTTTAAAGAATTGTAAATAAGAAATTTTGTATATACCTAAAATAAGAGTTGCTTAAGATGGTTGATAAGATAAAGGCAATTGAAATTAAAAATTATATAGGTAAGGAATTTAAAACTGAATGGATCCAAGTTACCCAAGAAGCTATAGATAAATTTGCGGATCTTACCAAAGATCATCAATATATCCATGTGAATCCTGAAATGGCTAAAAGATCGATTTATGGAGAAACTATTGCTCATGGTTTTTATGTTTTAGCTATGCTTGGATTCTTTACCTTGCAAGATGGAGAAAGAGAATCTATGCAATTCTATGTAACAGATGCAAAAGCAATAATTAATTATGGATTCGATAAAATAAGATTTATCTCAGCTGTTCCTGTTGGTGCATTTATTCGAGATGTAACTTATATTTCAAAAGTTGAATTAGTCAAGAGAGGATTAAAATTCACTTCTCATCATATAATCGAAATTAAAGGACAAGAAAAACCTGCTCTTATAGCAGATTGGATTAATTTGCTAATTTTATAAAATCTTTAACCTCCAACTAAAGGAGGGGATATAACAATTTGATCTCCGTCTTTTAATTTTGTGTTTAAATCATCTAAAAATAAGTAATTCCTCCCATTTACCAAAATTACAACATGGCTCTCTAATTTTCCTTTTTCGTTTATAAAACTTTTACGTACTTTGTTTCCATGCTCACTCATAAATAGATTTATAACATCAGCTAATGTTTCAACTCCGGAATAATCGATCTCAGATATTCCAACATCTGTTGAAAATATAGTCATTAATTTAAGCGTAACATTTGCCATTAAATCTTTAATATCCTATTGTTATTAAAAATTTTATTCAATAGAATTATAAAGATTAATCATAAGGTTAAATATTTTTAATTAATATTTTCAAGTAAAGTTAAATAACCTCTCAATTCAAATGAAGCAAATGAATTCCAAAAATGAAATAATTGAAAAATTAAACCAAGTTATAAAGAAGGGGCAGGTCCTGACAGATTTAGAAGACCTGTATGTATATTCTTTTGAAAAAATTTTTTTGGATCAAATGGACATAAAACCTGATATTGTAATTAGAGGTTCCTCTATGGATGAAGAGAGTGACCTAAAAAAATTAGCTGAAAAAGAGGAAATCATCTTAATTGAGAGGGGAAAAAATAAAGCAATAAATCTAAACAAATCCTCTAAAACAATAATTTTGTTAGACCATGTGGATATTCCTACACTCAAAAGTTGTTTTGTTGAATCTAATGAAGAAGAGGTTGACATCAAAAGTTTAAAGAAATTTCCTATTAGTGGGTATGGAACATATAGAAACCTTGCTTCAGCTATTCAGAACTTACTTATAGGAAAAACGCTAAATAAATGTCAAAATTGTACGACATGTAGTGGTTATTGCACAGTAAATCCGTCTTTTAATGGAGTAGAAACATACTCATCGAAAGGAAGAATGCTAGTTTCTAGGGGCATTATGAAAGGTGATTTGAATATTTCAGAAAAGATAGTTGACATTTTATATAACTGTAGTAAATGCGGTCTTTGTTTTGCCCAATGTTTTCAAGATCTAGAGTTTCATGAGGCAATACTTTACTTAAGACATAAAATAGCTGAAAATAATTTAGTACCAGAGATTTTTCATACAGCAACTAGCAACATTTTTGAGCATGGAGATCCAAGTGCTATACCCACTACTCGCCGACTTTCAAGGGTGAAAAATTATAATGAGTTAAATTTACCAACAAAAGCAGAAAATCTTTGTTGGTTAGGGTGCACAGTTGCTACTCGAACTCCAAAAACAGCTGAGTCTTTTATTAACATTTTGAAACATGTTGATATTGATTTTACAATGCTAGGAGAAAAAGAGGGATGTTGTGGTTATGTTTTGATTTCAGCAGGATTATGGAAAGAAGCAAATAAAGTCGCTATGAGTGTGATTGAAAGAGTTCAAAAAACTAAGGCTGAATCTCTAATTACGCCCTGTTCTGGTTGTTACTATACCTTTACAAGACTCTATCCTGAAATTCTAGATATTCATATGCCTTGTAAGATTCTTCATACATCTCAATTTTTTGAGAAAATGATAAAAAATGAAAAAGTAAAGCTAAATCCTTTAGATATAAGTGTTACTTATCATGATCCTTGCTCTCTTGGAAGGCATAGTAAAGTCTATGAAGCCCCTCGCAATATATTGAAATCAATTCCTAATCTAAAACTTAAGGAAATGCCTATGAATAGAAATTACGCAAGATGTTGTGGAGGTGGAGGTGGATTATGGTCATTTAATAACATTGTTAGTTTAGAATCAACTCAAACAAGGCTCAAGGAAGATTTTGTTCCATTAGAAGTAAATAATTTAGTTACTGCTTGTCCACAATGTCAATTAAACTTCCGGTTTGCTTCTCGTATGAAAAATTATACTAAAGGATCATTAAAAATCTATGATATTACAGAATTATTTGAATTAGCGATGAAATTTTAATAATTTAGTCTTTTTTTGCCAAGCCTCGGACCTTTGGTTGGCCTGGCCATGGCCAAGAAATCCTATATTTGATATTACAATTAGGACAAGTTGCTTCTTTGACATTAGGTTGAACTGGAAAACGTTCAAGACAATTCATGCATCTACATTTAAGATCTTCATTCATATATAGATCACATCTTTATATAAATTCTATTTTTATAACTTTTAAGTCTTTTATTATGGTATTAATGATATTATCTTTGTTAGATTGCTGTTAAACGAGGCCTATTACATTAATTTAAAGTAATTACTATTTATTAGTTTTCGCTGAAATATTTAAATCTAATGGTTAATTTAAATTAAAAGTAAAAATATTTAATTTTTTAAGTGAATACTAGTATTAAGATTGCTTCTGAGTTCAATTCTGTAGCATATGTGGGTAGACATTCCCATTGCTCTAAAATACGTAGTGATTTTCGATTAAACAAAATTAATAGGTAGGGGTGGAATAAAATAGTTCTGAATAAAAAGATAGCTTATATTAATTTATCTACTGGAGAAATAGAGACAAAGCAGATTCTAAAATCAATTCGAGAGAAATTCTTAGGAGGCAGAGGTATAAATATGTATCTTCTCTATAATTATCTCTCACCTGGAGTCGATCCCTTAAGCCCTGAAAACATTTTGTTAATAGGTGCAGGCCTACTTACTGGAATTCCTGCAATGGGGAGTGGTAGATGTGATATTGCAGCAAAATCACCAATAACTGGAGCTATTGGTGATTCAAATGTAGGAGGATTCTTTGCACCTGAAATGAGGATGGCTGGATTTGATCATTTGGTTATAACAGGAAAAGCTGAGAAACCGAGCTATCTTTGGATCCATAATGGAGAAATAGAAATAAAAGATGCTAGCCATCTGTGGGGAAAGGACACGTTCGAAACGCAAAGTATAATCCGATCAGATCTTGGTGATGAAGAAATCAAATCATTAGTAATAGGTGAAGCAGGTGAAAATCTAGTGCGTTTTGCCAATATAAGAACCGGCATGAAAAATTCTGCTGGACGTACTGGTATGGGTTGTGTTATGGGCTCTAAGAATTTAAAGGCTATAGCTGCTCGTGGAAATATGGATATTGAATTTGCATACCCAGAAGAATTGCTCACTTATTGTAAAGAAATGATAGATTTGGTTATGAAGAATCGATATTCTAGAGCGGCATCCAAGTGGGGTACTCTTGTTATATATAGTACAACAAATACTACAGGATTGATTAGAACTAAAAACTTTCAATTAAATCAATTAGAGCAGGGCTGGGATATCGAACCCGAAGAAATGGATAAATATGCTATCGGCATGTCAGGATGTTATGGTTGTCCTGTAAGCTGTCGTCATCGTTATACTATGAAAGAAGGCTTTTTTGCTCCTTTTTTTGCTGAAGGACCAGAATATACTTCTTTAGGAGCATTTGGTACGATGGTTGATTGCAAAAAAATGGAAATTATCCTTGTAGCAAACCATCTAGTTAACAAATATGGTTTAGATACCTTAGAAACTGGAGGACTTATTGCTTGGGCAATGGAATTGTATGAGAAAGGAATCCTTACTGAAAAAATGACAGATGGATTAAAACTTGAATGGGGAAATGAAAAAATTCTTTATGAGCTAATTCGAAAAATAACTTATCGTGAAGGCTTTGGTGATATACTTGCTGATGGATTCAAAACAGCAATTTCTAAGATAGGAGAAGAATCTAGATATTACGCAATTGAAGTAAAAGGTATGAGTAATTTACATTCAGATGAACGACCTACTCCTAGCTTAGCATTAGGTATTGCTACATCAACAAGAGGAGCGGATCATTTGAGAGGGCGCCCAGCTATTGATCTATATGGATTACCAGAAGATTTTTTAGAAGAGATATATGGCGGAAAAATGTCATCAGATTATCGATCATATGAAGGAAAGAGTCGCATGGTATGGTGGCAAGAACTTCTATATGCAGTTACTGACTCAATTGGCACTTGCAAATTTCAAACAGTTTTTTTAGCAGTTCATGCTCCAAAATGGGATGAATTCTCAAAATTAATCTATTTAGCTACTGGGATGAAATTTTCAAGCTCTCAACTTATGAATATTGGTGAGAGAATTTACACTCTTGAAAGATTGTTTAATATTAGAGAAGGATTTTCAAGAAAAGATGATAATCTTCCAGAAAGGTATTTTGAAGAACCAACTCCTATTGGACTTCCGCGAGTAAAAGGGTTAAAAATCGATAAAGAGAAATTTGAAAAAATGCTCGATGAACATTATAACCTTCATGGATGGGATAAGAATGGAATCCCTACTGAAAAATCACTGCAGAAACTTGGAATTGATAAAAAATCGACCAAAATTATATAAAAGCGAGGGATATAAAATGCAAAAAATACTATTTGTTGATCCAGAAAAATGTACAGGGTGCAGATTATGTGAAAATGCATGTAGTCTTTTTCATGAAAAGGTTAGTAATCCCTCTCGAGCAAGAATTCATATTGTTAAATGGGAAAATGCTGGCTTATATGTACCAATGATTTGCCAACAATGTGAAACAGCCATTTGCGAAACTGTGTGTCCTATGGGAGCGTTAAGTAGAGATAAAAAGACAGGAGCAATGGTGATTGATAAAGAATTATGTGTAGGGTGCAAACTCTGTGTAATGTTTTGTCCGCTTGGTGGTATAGGAATTGATATCAATAGGAAAATATTGAAATGTGATTTATGTGAGGGTGATCCTATCTGTGTAAAATTTTGTATTCCCGGTGCACTACAATTTCTTGATGCAAATGCTATTAATCTGCATAAAAGAAGGATAGCAGCAGAAAAATTATCAGAATTAATGAAAAAATTATTAGAAGTATCAATTTAGAGATTTTATATAAATATTTGAAGAGATTTAATTATGATGGAAAAATTTAAAATTGGAATTATTGGTATTGGTCCAACTGGGGGGATTTTGGCTGCCCATCTGGTTAAAGCAGGACAGAATGTGATACTTGTTGATATTAATAAGAGCCATATGGATAAAATAAAAAAGAAAGGATTAACTCTAACAAATATCAAAAAATTTAATGTAAAATTCCCAAAAGAAAATATTTGCTATTCAATAGATGAGCTGAAAAATAGAGAAATAGATACATTGTTTATTGCTGTAAAAGCATCTCATTTAGAGGAAATTTTACCAAAAATTAAAGAAATCGTGAAACCAGCCACAACCTTAATAAGTGCACAGAATGGTTTTGATACAGAGGAACTTATTGCTGAGTATGTAGGAGAAGAAAATACTATTCGTCTTGTTGTTAATTATGCTGGGAATATTATAGAAGATGGTATAATTAGAATGTCATTCTTTAATCCTCCAAATTATTTGGGTGTAATAAACACTAAGGCTGAAGAAAAAGCTAGAAAATTAGCAGAAATCATAAATTCTACTGGATTAGAGACTATTTATACACCTGATATTAAAAAATATGAATGGACTAAATGCATACTTAACACAATAAGTCCTGTTTGTGTCACTACTCATACAACAATGAAACAAACAATGGGATTTGAAGACACAAGGAACATTTGTCGAGAAATATTACGTGAGGGAATTGAAGTTGCACGTGCTCGAGGTCTTAATTTTGAATCTGATTTTCTAGATAAATGTATGAGTTATTTAGATAAAGCTGGACACCATAGAGTTTCGATGGAAGCTGATATAAATGCGGGAAACCCCTCAGAAATTGGATTTCTTAATGGGAAAATAGTAGAATACGGTAAAATCGAAGGTATAGAAACACCATATAATAAAATTTTTGTTTCTTTAATTAAAGGTTGTGAACTACCTCCTGTGAATCGTGATTGACCAACTTTAATTAATGCTTAATTATGAACAATGAAAAATATTTTGTTGGCATTGATGTTGGAACATCTTATGTAAAGTCAGTTCTTATTGATAATAATAAAGAGATTTTAAGCACGTTTGTCAAACGTACTGGTACTTCCATACAGAATTCAACTAAAAATGCTCTTGAAGAGGTTATATCTAATGTTTCAATGCAAAGATCTGCTATAAAACATATCACTGCAACAGGATATGGAAAAAGTAAAGCTTTTTTTGCTGATACGGATAAAACTGAGATTAGTTGCCATGCAAAGGGAGCTTATCATTATTTTCCTTATAAAATTACAGTAATTGATATAGGAGGGCAAGACACTAAGGTAATTAAACTTGATGAGAATGGAAAAATATTGAGGTTTAAAATGAATAGAAAGTGCGCAGCTGGGACAGGAGCATTTATTGAAGAAATCGCTTATCGTCTAGATCTTCCACTAAAAGATCTAAACAATTTAGCAGCTAAATCAACCACAAATGTACCCCTTGCTAGTTTTTGCACTGTTTTTGCCAAAACAGAAATTCTTACTCGTATTAAAGATGGTGAAAAAGTCGAAGATCTGATAAAAAGCGCGTTTGGTTCAGTGATAAAGAGAATCATTGAAATGACGGAGATTGAAGGAGCAGTTGTTCTTACCGGTGGTGTTATTGCCCATAATAGTATTGTGGGGGAAATTTTGAAAACTGAATTAAATGCTGATATTTTAATTCCACCTTACCCACAATTTATAGGAGCAATAGGAGCAGCTTTATTTGCAAAAGAAAATTATCTTTCAGAATGAAATGGATAATATATTAAAAAAAAGGGAAATTTAAGAAAATTTTAATATCCTTAACTTATTACTTTACCACGTTCTTTTCTTGCTTTCTTTGTATTTTCATTAGTAATATAGAAACCAATAAAATAAGCAATTAGAATAAGAAGAAAAAGGCATAAGGCCGATATATAAAACCAACGTCCCAATTCTCCTATAACATCCATAATAATCCATTTAAGTAACCAAGTAGCTAATCCACCTACAAGCATAAAAAAGATGTCAAAAAATGCATTTATAAATGTATCCTTTCTATTTTCATATTTTAATCCTAATCTCCATAAAATTGTGTTTTCAACGATTTCCCATATAACAGCTACAATAACTACAAATATTAATATGTAAAACCATGGCAATGTTGAAGGACCAATGAAAAGTTCCCAAAGATTTATTATTAACGAAAAGATAGCGAATGTAGCAATTCCAAAAGCTATATGACCCCAACTATAATAATCCCATGGAGAACGACCAACGTAGTCCTCAAGGAGGCCAATAAAAGGGACATAATGTCTACTTTCAGATTCTGTATCTGACATATTAAATCCTTATTTTGGATATTTCGAAATTATAAATAAATTTTAATTAAGAAATAAATAGATTCTGCAAATTTATAATTAATCTTCTGTAAAATTATATTTGATGATAATATAATGTCGAATTTATGTACTTAACTATCATAAAGATCAGTGAAAAGTTCAATCAATGAATTCACGTTATATTTTAAACGAAAGTCAAAAACAAT
>JBHLNL010000144.1:0-9383 GCA_048941605.1 Promethearchaeota archaeon
CATACAACCAACCCATAAAAGCAAAAAATACAGTAATAATAATGTTTAAATATCCAATATTAAATAGGAAGCTATGGAGAATTGCGATAGAAATCCCTATTAGAGAAGTTAATATCCATAGAAGTTTTGCTTGTTTTAATGTTATTGCTCCCCTTGGAATTGGCCTTTCAGGACGATTAATTTTATCGATTTCTATATCATAATAATCGTTAATAACCATTCCAGAACCTGCAATAAAGAAGTATGTAATAACCCCTAAGATAATATTAAAAATTAGCGTAAGAGGTCCAATTCCTGCTCTTGTATTTAGGATTCCAATTATGACAGTTAAACTCCCCATTAAATCATTAACTGGTCGAAGAATTTCTATAGAGTCTTTAAATTTCATGATAATCTATTTTTATTTTATTGAATAATTCTTTTTATGATTTTTACCTGTATTTTTAATCTCATCAATTATAACTTTTAAAGAGTTTCCATTATCTTTTAAAATATTATTTTCTATGAAAGTACCCATAACAACAATATCGGCTCCAGCTTCAACAAAAGCTATCGCATCATCTTTGTTTTCAACTCCACCTCCAGCAATTTTTGGAATATTTAGAATTGATGAACATGTTTTAATATGGTCAATTGGAATTTTTTCACTACCAGATCCTGCTTCTAAGTATACGATTTTGAAGCCCATCATTTCAGCCGCTAAAGCATAAGCAGCTGTCAACTTAGGTTTGTTCCTTGGTAATAAATTAGCATTTCCAATCCAACCTGCCGTTGCTCCAGGTTCTATTATCAAGTATGCCATTGATATATATTCTAAATTATAAGATTTGATTGTATAGGAAGCAAGAGCTTGTTGCCCAATAATAAAATAAGGGTCACAGGAGTTCAATAATGACATAAAAAAAATGGCATCTGCATATTGAGATATATTACTAATCCCTCCAGGAAAGATAATTATAGGTACTTCTACCTTTGTTTTTATTGCTTGAATTGTCTTATCTACAAAGTTTTGATCAAAAACAGTGCTACCTCCAATCAAGATCCCATCAGTTCCTGCATCTTCAGCATATTTTGCAATCTTTGCTGCTTTATTTGGACCTTGCCTTAATGGATCTGGGTCTATTAAAGAAAAATGCAAAGCTCCTTCATTGTTAATTTTTTTGATTATATATTCATATGTACTTTTTTCAATATATTCATCAATTACAATATCTACCATTTAATTCACAATTTAACATTTATTTGCTTTTTTTCTTATTTACAATCATTTTTTGAATTTTATTATAAATCTCAATAACGTTCTCCTTCCATTCCTGAAATTCTGCCAATTTATGGGGAAAATTTTTATAGAGCTTAGAAATTTCTTTCATTTTTATTCTAAGAAAATTTAAGTCTAATAATAAATTTGGACGAGAAATGCCCTTAAATGCTTTAATAGCCATATCAATCAAAGATAAATTTAAACTACCAGTTGAGGAAATTTCTAAAATTTCTTCACCAGTTAATAAATCACGTTCTAACCCAAAATTCAAATCATCATTTGAGAGAGATTGAAGTACAATTCTTAATAAATCTAATGAAGCAAATTCTGCGCCAAAACTCGTCATTATTTTATAGTTATATTCCCATAATTCATTTATTGAATTATCATCATTTTCTATAGCATGAATAGTTGAATTTGCTGCATAATATCCTGCTCTCATAGACGGATCTATCCCTCCACCATGAAGAGGATTAACTTGACATGCTGCATCTCCAACAAGCATAAATCCATTATCTGCACATGACCATAATGGTCTTCGAACAGGAACAACACCCCCACCTGATGAGACAATATCAATATTATTGGTTTTAACATATTCTTGAAACACATTTTTTTTATAAAGTTCTTTTACTTTACCTCTATAATGCATAAATGTTCCAATTCCTATATTGATAGAAGACTCATTTTTTGGAAAATACCAAATATATCCTCCTGGAGCTTTCTCTTGATCGAGAATAATTGTAATATATTCAGGATCTTGAACTTCTTGGTCTTTTGGAGAAAACTTTACTATTTCACGATAACATAAAATGCTATCTTCCCTTAGAATTTGCTTTTCTATTAAATTACTCCTTGTTTTCTTTCTTAAGGGAGAATAAAATCCGCTAGCGTCAATTAAGATCTTCGAATTTAATTCTAATTTTTCTCCATTTTCTAATTTGACTTGAACACCAATAACACTTCCATTTTTATATAATAAATCTAAAGCCATAGTCTTGTCTAAAAATAATGAAACACCAGCATCAATAGCTTCATCCAATAATCTCTGCCCAAATTCTAATCTATTTACAATATACCCAGCCTGTTTAGGATCAAATAAAGTAATACATTTCTTAAGATTAGGCGAATACAATTTCGCTCCTTTTATATGGCATGATAGTTCTTCATTTTTTGGATGATTAATTTTTAAAATATCAAAGATTTCATTCCCTACAGCATCACCACATATTTTATCTCCAATCTTTTCCCTTTGCTTTCCATCAATTAAACATACATTTAAACCCTTCTTAGCAGCAAATCTTGCTGCAGTAGTACCTCCAGTACCCGCGCCAACTACTATTACATCAAAGGATTTTTGTATATTTTCCATAATAGGTGATCTTATAATTTGATAACTTGATGAGATTATAAAGATGGTTTATTAATTTTAGATTAAAGTTAGAAGATATATTATTATAGTACTTCCCATTGGGACTGTTAAATCATCGTAAGTACTTGGTGAAATTAGTTCAATTATAGTTGCAATAACACTGGTAATTAAAGAATACATTAAAATAGTAGGAATTGGTAATGGGTCTTGAAAAGTAGGGATTAACACGCCAAATAAGAAAAATGAAAGAAAACATAATAAATAAGCAGTGATGAAGAAAGCTAAAGAGCCTTCAAGTGTTCTTTTTGAATTTGTCCAGGGTAAGCTTATACCTATCCTCCCCCACCGTTTTCCTATAACTGAAGCTAAAGTATCAGCAACTATCATTAATAATATTCCTGCTATTGGAAAGTAAAATTGATTAGGAGCAAAAATTCCGAATATAAAAACTAAAGATGTAATTGAAAGACAGTAAAAAAATGGACCTTGAAGAAAAGCTCTCTTTAAGCTCTCTTCTTGTTCTTCAGATATGGCATCATATAAATCTTTCAATTGTCTCACTTTTGATTGTTTTGAACTAAAATATACAAATACTGTTAAAGTCCCCGCAATAATTGTAGGCCAAAATGGCCAAAAATAGAAAGGTGAGGTCAAAATCGCTAAACCTGCAAACATGTGAATTGCTTTTCTAGCAGTAAATTTAGAAATTTTTTCCTTTTTATATAAAATTACTGGGATAAATATTGTTAAAAGAATATAAAAGTAAGCTATTCCAACAATTCCAAGATCAATGAAAATGTTACTCATTTTAGTGTCAATTTGTTCAATTAATAAACCAAAAAAGTATTCTTACTATAAAGACTTTATTAACACGTCAGATTTTATTACATATAAGAATATGAAAATTCTTATATTAACGGAAATCTATTATAGAGCTTTCATTAATATTAATTTATAAAAACTATAAAAATTGTTAGCTATCTTAGGCAGCAATTTTTATATTTCTTTCCACTTCCGCATGGACATGGGGAATTTCGCCCGATTTTATTAGATTTGATTAATATTGATGAAAAAATATCACTTCCATTTCTTATTTTCGCTGCAATGTCATCTAAACTTGGTAGTGCATGTGTATAAAATCTTTTCCAACCTTTGCATAAAAAACTTAGAGTTTTGGAGTCCTGAAAATACCCACCACGAAACTTTTGGCAATCTCCATGACATAAGTCAATAAAAGAACAATTTTTACAATTCTTATGCCATTTTGATTTATTAAACCCAAATTTATGATAAATTGGAGATTTGAGTATATCTTCCCATTTATTTTCAAGCACATTTCCTAGTAATAGATCTTCTCTAACAAAGAAGTCACAAGGATAAATACTTCCATCATATTCAACTACAAAATATTGAGAACAATTTTTTCCCATATAACATACATTATAGCTTCTATAAACTAAATACTCTAGGATTGAATCAAAATGCCGAATAGAAATTCTTTTAATATCTTCTTTTACCCATTCATCAAATATATCACAGAGAAATTCACCCCATTCTTCTCCTGTAATTGAAAAGGGTTTTGGAATATTATTTTCGTCAAATTCTACACAGGGTATATACTGATGATAATAAAAACCTTGATTTTTTAAATAATTATAAATTTCTTTTGCTTTCTTAACATTTTCATTATTTACCAGAATTAGGATGTTAAATTCAACTTTGTTTCGTTTTAATTCTTCAATACCTTGCATCACTAAATGATGAGACGGTTTTTGTCCAATTGTTTTCCTATAATAATCGTGTATATCCGCTGGACCATCAAGACTTACACCAAGCAGAAATTTATATTCTCCGAGAAATTGTGCAAAATCATGCTTTATAAGAGTACCATTTGTTTGGAGTCCATTACTTATAACAGCTCCGGGTGTGGCATAATGTTTTTGAAGTTCTATAGCTTTTTGGAAGAATTTTAATCCCATAATCATTGGTTCACCTCCTTGCCACCCAAATGCATAGTTATTATTTTGATCTGTTTGCATATAGCTTGATATCATTGCTTCTAATACTTCATATGACATTCGAGGAGTATTTTTAATTTTATCAAGGTGATCTATATAGAAACAATATTCACATCTTAGATTACAATCTGCTGATGCAGGTTTTATTAATAACGAAAAATGTTTCATGTGCTTACTTTTAAAATTAAGAAGATTATCAATCAATTCTTAAAAACCTAAGATTTTAAGTAATTAATTGTACTTAATTTTTCTTTTTATTAAGTTAAACAATAGAACCTTCATATTTCTATAATTCTCTAATATTATACCTAGATTTTAGTAAAAATTTATAATTTTGAGCTAATTTAATAGATTGTTAAATAGTAATTACTGATTTCAGAAATATATTGAGAGTAGGAATAATAGATTATGGCAATATTATACAATTACTTTTAGTAAATATAATTATCTAAAGCAGATTAAGAGGAAAGTTTAAGTTTTTGTCAATTTGGAGATCCTTATACGAACAAGAATTCAACAACAGAAGTTTAAATATTTTAAGTGAAATTATAATAGAATAATTATGTTTAAACATGCAATTGTGAGAAAGCCTGGAAAAAATTTCCAAGAAGGTATTACATCTTCTAATTTAGGTAAGCCTGATTATAATAAAGTTCTAATTCAGCATTCAAATTATATTAAAGCATTGAAAAATTGTGGTTTAAATATTATTTATTTAGATGCTGATGAGAAATTTCCTGATTCCACTTTTGTAGAAGACACTGCGGTTGTAAATAAAGATGTAGCAATTATCACTAATTTAGGTGCTCCAAGTAGAAAAGGTGAAGAATTTGAAATCAAGAAATCACTAGAGAGATTCTATGATAATATAGAATATATAAAGAATCCTGGAACACTTGAAGGTGGAGATATATTAAAAATAGAAAACCAATACTATATCGGACTTTCTAAACGAACTAATAAAGAAGGGGCAAGGCAATTAGCAGCGATCGTTAAAAAATATGGTTTTTCATGTTCAACTGTGCGATTATTGGACTTTCTTCATCTAAAGACTGGAATGGCGTATATTGGTGATAATAATTTAGTTGTATCAAGAGAATTTATTGGTAATCCTATATTCAAGGAATATAACCTTATTAAAGTTGATAAGGATGAGAGTTATGCAGCAAATTGTATAAGAATAAATAATTATATTCTAATTGCGAGAGGTTTCGAGAAGTTAAAAAATTCAATCTCAAATTTAGGATATAAAATCCTTCAAATTGATATGTCAGAATTTAGGAAGCTGGATGGAGGAATCTCTTGCTTATCTATTAGATTTTAAGAAAAATTAACAATGAGGAAATTTACATTCCATATCTTTTATCAATTAATTTTAAATAATCTCTATTTGTAAAATTAATTAATTATGTCAATAAAGGAAGAAGAAATCGATGCTAGAAAAGTTTATGAATGAGCATTATATTTAGGATGTGGATATTCTTATGAGAACTAAAAAAGCCCAAAGTTGCTATAGTAAATTCTTGGAATTCTGTAAATCCCGGTCATATGCCCCTACAATAATTAGCTGAATTTGTTAAGGAGGGTGTAAAAGAAGTAAGAGAGGCAACTATGGAACTCAACATAATTGTAATTTGTGGCGGAATTATTAATTCGAGAATTTGGATATTTATAGAAAAATCGTAAGCTCTGTAAAATATGGAACTTATTTACAATAAATAATTGAACAATGATTGATGAAAAGCGTATTTCAGAAAATTTAAGAGTATTTTCTTTTCCAAGATTATCTGGAAGTGAATTTGAAAAAAGAAGTTTTAATATTGCTCAACAGAAAGTAAAAGAATTAAAACTTAACCCAACAGTTCAAGAATTTTCGTTTAGTACTTTCTATTCAAGAATCTACCCAAAAATTTCTTTAGTTTTATTTAATTGGCTTCTTATCGTCTTTTTTTTAAATATAAATGTTGTTTTTAACATTGTAAATTTAGTTATATTTTTTATATTAATTCTCGCTTTAATAAAACTTACAAGAAATCCCGAAAAAATAAGATTTGGGAGGATTTATAATTCTCAAAATTTATTTCTAAGTCTTTCGTCTCAATCTAAGAATGTAAATTCATTGAATAATATCTTTTTCTTGTCGCATCTTGATTCAAAAGGACAAGCATTCTCAATAAAAATTCGAATTTATTTATACTTTATCTGGATAATTTCTTTTCCAATTGGGCTTATAATTAATATTTTAATTTCTTTTTTCCTTATTGCCAATTTTTTATATTTAAAAATAATTGCTCTAATAATATTAATAATTAATTCTATAGCAACAATAATGATCATTATAAATACAACCAATAATCAATCTAATGGTGCAATAGATAATGCTTCTGGAATATGCTGTGTTTTAGAATTATTAAATTATTATTCAATTCCTAAAAATAGACTTAAAAATTATAATTTATGGTTTGTTTTTACGGGTGCTGAAGAATCGGGTACTATGGGAGTAAGAAACTTTTATCGATATATAAAATACTTTGATAGAAATAAGACTTTCATTATTAATTTCGACTCTATAGCTAAAAAAGTAAATTTATGGGATCATGGACTCCTGAATACTAAAAATTTTAAATCTTTCAATTATATTTTAGAAAATAAAGATATAATGAGTCTAGAGAAGACACATAGATTTTACATTGGTACATATAGTGATGGTTTATTTCTCCTAAATAAAAAATTCCAAGGACTTGGTAACGGAGATAAAAGCTCTTACAATTACATTCATTCTGAAAGCGATAATATCAATAAAATAGATGTAAATATTTTAAGAAAACTTTGTCATTTTTATACTGTTCTACTAAAAGATCTTGATAATTAATATTTTTTTATAACTTCTAAGTGTTGATTTCCAATCGAGTTTAAAAGTGAAGAATTAGGCGTTGTATTAACTCCATCCAAAACAGCAGGATATATTGTATCGAGATTAGGGGAAATTAACGAAGGTCAAAAAATTTTAGATCCTTGTGTCGGTCCCGGTATTTTTATTAAAAAATTGTTAGAATTGGGCATCAATAAGAAACAAATATTCACTTTTGATATAGTTTCGAATTTTAAAAATCAAATAGAGAATTTAGGGGTTTATTTTAAGAAACAAGATACTTTACTCGCTTTATATCCGGATTCCTATAATGAGTTTGACTTTATTATAGGAAATCCACCGTATTTGAACAAGGCAAGTACTTATGTTCGTAAAAATAAAGTAAAACTGAGAAGAATTTACGGGAAAATAAATGCTCATGAAACATATGCAATGTTTATTGTAAATAGTATTTGGAGGTTAAAAGAAGGAGGAAAACTAGGTTTTATCACTAGCAATTCTTTTTTAACTCTAAGTACACATAAAAGGTTAAGACGTTTTATTCTTAATAATTGTAAGATTGACGAGATTCTTTTAGCTCCAAAAAATTTGTTTTCTAATCAAAATGTAAGCATAAACCCAGTCATCTTAATTTTAACAAAATGTGCTGGTCAGGAAAATAAAAAGATTAGAGAAAGCAATATTATGAGGATAATTCCTAAAGTAGAAAGCGAAGATGACTATAAAACTCCTACAATTATTAATGAAATTAAGCAAATTAAATATAATTCTTTACCTTTTAATATATTTTATACCGATGTTGAAGATGAAGTTATTGGTTTGTTTGAAAAAGCTCCTAAATTAGAAAAATACTTAAAAGGCTATATAGGAATGCACACACATAATAACAAAAAATACATAGCTGCTATTGATGATACAGAGCTAGCGGAGATTTTTAAAATGAGAAACCTCAAGATATTAGATTCTAACAAAAAATATAAAATCATTGAGAGTAAAGCTTTAGAACTAGAAAAGTGGAAGCCATATCTTAAACGGGGTGGAGCAGACCAATATTATCGACCAATAATGGAAGCATTAGATTGGAATGAAGGAGCAATAAATAATTATGATATACCAAAAAAAGTTCCATTTGAAGAAGAAGGAATAATAATAAGCGGAGTCAGTTCAAGATTAGCAGCAAGGTATATGCCAAAGGGATGCTATTGGGATTCCAATAAAGCAATTGGATTCATAATGAAAGATAAATCTGTTTCCATTCAATATTATTTAGGTTTACTGAATAGTTCGTTATATAATTACTTAGCAAAAGGAATAATTAATAATACTAGTAGTATACAAATAACTGGAATTCATGTATTACCAGTTATTAAACCCGAAAATGAAATTAAAGAAAAAATAGAAATCTTAGTAACCAAAATTATTAAAAATAAACAGAAAAACTTTCAATATGATTACACTAAAGTACAAAAAGAAATTGATGACATAATTTTTGGATTCTATGCTAAAAAATTCAAATTGACTAATGAATTAAAGAAAAAATTGGATGATAGATATTCAATTTATTCCATTTAAAGTTTTTCTCCCATAATTTCTTCCTCATATTTCTTTCTTCCCTCTATTAAATAATCTGGAATTGGAGCATCCCACCAGCCCCATACAGAGTTTCTAATATAGGGGAAAATTCGTTTTACTAGAATCCCTATTACTGATGGAAATCCAGAATTAATTTTTTAATTATATCTTATATTTTTTTGAAAATTCAGTGTGCCCCCTCTTTTTATAAGATAAAATTCAAGATTTAAATATATATACCATTTTTAGGTATTTTATTATACTTAGTCGATGGGTAATGTGCCTTCT
>JBHLNL010000145.1:0-9284 GCA_048941605.1 Promethearchaeota archaeon
AAGAAGCCAAGAAAAATAAAAAAGATAAGGATTTAGAAAAAAAAAAGATTATGTGCCCTTATTGTGGAGAAAGAGTAGAAGAAAAATCTGCTATTTGCCCTTATTGTCAAGCTTCTCTAAAATCATAGATTTTATATATAAAACTAAAAAAAATCTTTTTCTTATCAATTAACTAATAAAAATAAATAATAGTATAACTAATTATTAAAATATAATATTTTGAATACCTTAACTAAATTTAAATAAAAATTTAATAAAACGTGATAAATATGCCGCGTGCAGCTCGTAAAGCTCCTGATAGAGAGCCAGATCCATTAGATTTATATTCTACATGGGATCTCAGAATCGCAAAGTTCATATACTACGGTCTTATAGTCTCTACAGCTATCATTGTACTTGGAATATGGTTTGTTATTATTACAGCTATAATCCCAGGTGCAGCATGGCAATTTTTTTTATCTCTCCACCTTGGATTCCAGATTGCTATAATAGCAGGTATAGTTACTGGTCACTTATTTTTACTTGTCCTCTTTTACACTTTATTTCGAGGAGGTATGGTAAAACTATGTGCTGCGTTATTCAAAGATCGTAGGTTGGCAAAAAAATGGGAAGATTATTCTACTCTGAGATTACTTGTAGGTACTGCATTATTTAGCTTATATATCACTCTAATTGCTCTTTTTATCGGTTTCCTTCCTTATGCATTTTGGAATACTCTATGGGGTTGGTGGCTATGGATGGTTGATAATTTTAAGTTCGGTTTATGGGTCTTATGGGTTGGTTTTATGATCTTATTGGTAATAGCACTCATTTTCTTTGGATTTGTGTTATGGAATAGAGGTGTTTTTTGGGTGCTCAGCCGAGTTAAAACAATCGAAGACGAACTTGAAGTTGATGAACGCATTAAAAAAGAAGCATTAAAAGAAATGGATGAGAGAACACTTCAATCAATTTATAGAAAGGAGACTGGTAAGAAAGCAATACATAGGGGAAAAGAAACTAGAGGGTATATAGATTGGAAGAAAAAACAGATAGCAGGTTAAACCTAAATCTAAATTTTTTTATTATTTTTTTTTGAAAAAACAGAAATATTTCTATCATTAATTTTAATTAAATTTGGGATTAAGTAGGTTTAAATTAAATAAAATAAAGAGAAAAAGAATATTGATTAATTATAATTGTTATCTTCTCATCATTCTTGGGTTCCTAAATAAGGTTAACTCGTTTCTTGGAATTTTGTAGTCTGTTGTTGCGGTTTTTTTCATCTTTTTATAGAGTTGTTTGATCATCTTCTCTGCAACCCTCATAAAATTGCAGATACAACCAAATAATATCATATATACAATAAACATCTTGTCTTTTGCATAAGTTTCGTCAAAGATTTGAATTTCAAAATTTTTCTGAATTCTTTGTCCATCTACCCGAGCAATTTTTTGATCACCAATATAAATCCAGTAATTTCTTCCTGGTCCAACAATTCCTTTAGCACGAATTACCTGTAATTTATCATCTGATTGTTCTGGAAGTAATGGCCATGCCCAATATGTTCCCACTAATCTCCAACCTCTTACACATCGAGCTAAATATATAGTTCTTGGAATTTGCATTATAAACACAGGGGCATGGTGCTTAATTTCATAACTTTGTATTAATGAATGAGCTACGCTTAATTCAAAACCTCCTTTGAAATTACCACCTTTAGCTGTCTTGGCATCAGTAATTTTTTCTTCCATAATTGTAAATATACGACAAGTCAATCTTTTTTCTTCAAGAGGTTTTTCTTCCCAATCTTCCTTACTAAAAGCGATGATATATTTTTTCTCATCATCTTCTTCAACAACTCCCTCAATATCAAAATTTTTGCTAAACCAACGTGTTTTTGCTTGATATTTAAGTTGTTGATGGACTCCTAACTCCTCATCGTGTAATCGAGTACGCCAAAAATTAACTTTCAACTTTTTATAAACTGCTTTACTTGGTTTTGGAGCTACTTCAGGAGTAGTGGCTGCTTTTTTTGATGGCTTAGAAACTTTCTTCTTTTCTGGTGTTGTTCTTGACTTCTCTCGAGGTTTTTTTGCTGCTTTTTCAGCAGTTTTTTCTATTTCTTCTACTGGATCTTCTTCAGACATTTAAAATCACATCTATATTTTATTTTTAAAAATATTTTACAGTTAAATTTAATTTCATTTGGATTATTAATATTTTTTACGTTAAACAATTGTTTTATTAAATCAAATATAAATTTTTGTTTAAAGGAATATTAGATAGAGAAATAATAAAAAAAAGAAAATTTAATTATTTCTTGAATTTCATCCTTTTAGTTATAATGATAATTACTACCGAAACCATTCCAAGAATAATAAATAAATCATATCCTGGAATTAGTACTTCTGGAATTTGAACTGTTATACCAAAATTATTGGAAAGTGTATAGCCATTTTCATTATAAGCAACCACTACATAATAATATTGTCTATTTGAGGTTTGTGTGATTTCAAATGGTGATGTTGCGGTTTGATAAGCAATTTCATTAAGATTCCCATTTATATCCAAGATTACGCTAGCTGATTCGTATATCGAATAATTTTCTGCCGCATAAGAATCTGACCATGTTAAATTAAAAACCCCATCTGTATCTGGATCTCCAGCATTACTCGATAAAAGGAAGTCTCCTGGAGCTGATAAATATACAACAATATGAAGACAATTTGACATTGTTTGTCCTGTTCCATTGAATGCCACCACAGCGTAATAATAATCTCCTTGAGTTAATCCAGAAATGTGGGTTGGTGATATTGCGTTTTGATCAGCCAGTACATCTACACTAAAATTTATTTCAACTATTAATTCACTAAAAACATATAAGGAATAATTATCAGCACCATCTGAATTCGTCCAAGACAGGTCAAAAACCCCATTCAAATCTGGGGTTCCAGCATTACTAGATAAAATAAAATCTCCAGGTGCGGGTAACAATACACTAACATTAATACAATTTGACAATGTTTTACCAGTTGCATTATAAGCAACAGCCACAAAATAGCAATTTCCTGTTTTCATGTTTGTAATGCTAAACGGAGAAGTTGCATCTTGATCTGCTAATAATGTAACGTCTCCATTTATTCCAGTAATAAATTCTTGAGAAGTGTATATTGAGTAATTATCTGCTCCATCCGAATTCGTCCAGGTAAGAAAAAAATTACCATCAGTATCAGGATCATCAGCATCAGTGTCTAAAAGAAAATCCCCAGGAGCAGGTAATAATACTTGAACACGAGTACAATCTGATAAAGTGTGACCATATTCATTATTTGCAACGATTACAAAAAAGTGTGCCCCCGTCTTCAAACCTGAAATCTCAAAGGGCGAGATTGCTGTTTGATCTGCAATTAAAATGAGATCGTCATTTTTATAATTTATAGGATAGTTAGAACGATATATTGAATAATTATCAGCATTGGTGGAACTAGACCATGTTAGGTTGAATCTTCCATCAGTGTCTGGAATATCAGCATCATTATATACATTAAAGTCTCCTGGTAATAAAGAAGGTCCAAACCCATTAATACCCCAAGGGGGTAGCTTCAAATAACCCGTTGGAATAGATTCGGGATATAATGACCCACCAGAGGATAAGACAGCTTTACTTCCATCGTACCATTGACAGAATAAGGATGTACCATATGGCCATCCAGAAAGTAAATCATGATTTGGTGTGAAAGCAATATAAGCGCCAGGGCCGACAAATGGATTAGAAACGTTAATTTTTTCTAGTTCTGAAACAATAATTCCAGAATTAAATGATTGTGTATTAGAAACAGCGTGTGCTAATAAATTCACAGCATCATAAGAACCCACTGCATTATAATATGGCTCTTTAGCATACTCTTCAATAAAATCACTCCAAAATTCTCTTGTTTTAGATGTTTTTGATACATTATATATGCTTTGCATTGTAATTTCATAGTTGCATGAGCCAGAAGTATCTTGCCAATATGTATCAAGTTGAGATAATGTGTTAATACCACATAACAAATAATTCGGTTGAAGCATGTCATATACAGTACTCATCATAATTCCCAGCGGAGAAGAAATTAATGGAATCACTATTTGAGCACCACTGGATTGGAGCATATTTAGATAAATCGTCATATCTAATGCGTCTGCAGTTATTGGGAATGCTATTTCCTGAACAATAGTGATGTTTGGATTTAATACTGGTAAAAGAAATTGTAAAGCTGCTGCTATGCCTACATTCCAGCTTAAATCTTCACGAAGAATTGCCACATCAAGCGTAGAAGCGCCATAAGTTGTGTTTAAATAATCAGCAAGATGTAAAATATATGTTATAAATTGCATTGTTAACATTGTACCATTTATTGGACTCACCCTGAAAAAATATTTGTACCTAGAATAAGCATCATGTACATTTTGAGTAAAAGTATCATCTGCAACACCGGTAGAAAGAAATGGAATCTTAGCATCCATGATTACCTCTTGATAAGCTAATAATGCTTCAGATCGAAAACCACCAGTTACAAAATATGGATCATGATTATTTATCATATTATTGGCAGCATTAACTGCTGCACCAACATCCAAATAAGGATCCATTTCCTCAGTATCCTCAGATACTAGCCCAAAATAGTATCTAGTACCATTTATAACAACTCCTCCTGCTTCATTTATTTCTCTTGATGCTAATTCAGCACCTTTCCATGAATGCTCACCCGTTGTATCTCCCATATCGTTTAAAATGCCTAGCTTAATTACACGATCTAAAGGTAATGACCAAGTTACTCCGGGAACGAAATAATTTCCAACAATTATATCCGATGATACAGTGTCAAAATTGAAACTATTATTAGAATCTTTATTAGCAAAATAATTATTGAATAGAAGTGAACTAAAAGGCATCAAAATAACTAAGATTATTACTAAAATAGAGTTTCTTTTCATTGTATTTCACTAAGATTTATGGTGATTAATAATACCTAAATAGATTTTTTAGAATATAAAGATTATATTGAAAAATAATGGTAAAATCCAAAATTTACCAGTAAATTTGGTATATTTAAGGTAAAAATTGATTAATGAAGCTCTTTTTTAAAGACATAAAAAATTCATTTTTTCTAATCGATTTCTTAGTAGATTCGTTATAATAATCAACAGTTCCTTGTAAAAAAGAAAAAAAGATGATATAGTTCAAATATATAATTTTTTGGGCTTTATTTAAAAGAAGATTTTTGAAGGAAATTTACTTATTTTCAATCTATGCACTTGTCAATTTTAGGAGCTCAATTTCCAATATCTTTCAATATTGATGAAAATGTAAATGAAATTCTGAAGATTTTAGAAATATCTAAAGAAAATGATCTTGTTGTTTTTCCAGAAGGGAGTATATCGGGATATGATATAAACCTCTCGTTTTTGGATAATATTGAGATCTCTAAAATTCAAAACGCTTTAGAAATGTTGAGAAATGGAGCAATAAATCGAAAAATCCACCTCTGGGTCGGATCTTGCTTATTTGAAAATAACCAATGGCATAATGTTGCCTTAGGATTTACACCCAAAGGTGAAACTCACCGATATAATAAAGTAAATTTAGCTACACATGAAAGAAACGTTTTTGCTTTTGGAACTGAATTAAAAATTTTCCCTTTAGACTTTAACGATGAAAAAATTAATATCGGGGTACAAATATGCAGAGATTTAAAATATCCTGAGCAATGGCGTTGGCTTGCTATAAATAAAGCACAAATATTCCTCCATTTAAATAATGCAAAAACAAATTCCTCAGTACAATCCGTATGGAAAAGTCAATTAATAAGTCGAGCTTCTGAAAATCAAAGATTTATTATAAGTGTTAATACAGCAGATAGAAATCAAGAATCTCCTACAATAGTGATCAATCCGAAAGGTGAAATATTAAAAGAGATTATTTCACATGAAACTCAATATTTTCGATTAGAAATTGATCTTGGTTTAGTATCTGATTGGTATATAAAACAATCCAGAACTGATCTGATAGATATTAAATATCATAAAAAATAGATTAAATTAATTTCCTCATAAATGGCTTGCTTATCACCATGTTCTTTTATTGGTGAGATGTTAACACTTTTCAATTTATCCTCAGAGCATTCAAGAATATAATTAATTTGATATGCTTATTTTTCCTTTAATTATTAAAATGGAATAATCGATTAGTTATAATTAAGCAATTTTATGATAAAATACTGTTTTTCCGTTGATTATTGGAATACAATTTCATTTTTACATACTCTACAAGTCTCACCTTTGTTCCTCATAAGAGTAGCACATTCCATGCAGTAATAAGTTCCACATTTTGGGCATAGATACATAGAGCCAATAATTTTTCCTCCATGTCCAACGCAAATATGCTGTTTCTTTTCAATAATAAGTTCTGATTCAATTTTCTTTAATATTTCTGATTCATGGGCGCTTAATTCACTTTTAGAATAAGAAATAATTTTAGATTTTTCTTGCTTTTTTCCTTTAACATGTTTATATTTCTTAGAAATTAATTCCTCTCTAGAATTTTTTCTCTTTTTGACTACCATTCCAACAGGAATCATAATTATAATACTAATCACTATAGTAAGAATAACTTCAATGGGAAATCTTCCAAGGATTAATATATGAACAATATTAGCTGATATTTTTTCCCCAGTTTCATTATAAGCTACAACAGCAAAATAATATTCTCCTTTTTCTAAACCAGAAATTGACAAGAATAATGATGAAATCTGATAAGCACGCAAATCAAATTTCTTACTTATATATGTAATATTTTTGTTAGCCATATAAACAGAATAATTATCCGCTCCTTCAGAAGCAGTCCAACTCAGATTGACCTCACCATTATTATTGTGAATATCTAATATAAAAGGTCCAGGTAGTTTATGTGTATAATCCTCAACAAGATTATTGATGCCCCAAGGAGGAATTCTCAAAAATCCTGTTACGAGTGAATCAGGATAAATATTTGTTATTCCTCCTGCGGGAAGAAGCTCGGTAGTTCCATCTATATATTTCCACTGCTTCCAAAAACCAACTGCATTAGGCCATCCCTCTTGTATATCATGAGAGGGTGTGAATGCAAATTTACCACACGGAGTAAGAAAAGTATTTGATTGATTTATTTTTTCTAAACTCGTCACTATTTTATCAGAATCGAAAGATTGAGCATCGATAGTCGCATTTACTAATAATTTGACGGCAATATAAGACCCTGTCCCGGGATAATACGGTTCACTACCATATTCATCAAAAAATTTATTCAAATATGGTATTGTTAAGGAGGTTATTGAAGTATTATGAATATGTGAAATCCTAATTATATATTGGCAACCTCCCTCAGTATCATCCCAATAGTCTTCATACTCACTCTGAGTATCCATGCTTATAACTAAGCATTGTGGTTTTATTTTCTTATATGCTTGAGCCATTGGTATTCCACTAGGATCATCTGTTAAAAATATAGTTATTTGAGCATCAACCGCCTCAATTTCCAGCCAATAATTTTCAAAATCTCCAATAGTTACATTAGATGGGAATATTCGTTCATATACTATAGATAATCCAAAAGATGGTAAATTAGGATGAAGTACGTAAGAAGACCATTGATCTGAATAAGATTTATCTTCCCGGATGATGGCAACTTTATCTAATCCTCCATATTTTCCGTTTAAATAAAGAGAAAGATAACTAATATATTTGAGAAATTCGAGAATACCAGCGAATCCATTTAATGGCATAACTCTAAAAAAATATTTATATGTTGAATAATTAGAAGCAACTTTGTTGAGACTATCATAGCCATTGCCCGTGCAAAGAAATGGAATTTTATTATCCATTATAATGTCTAGATACTTTTCTAAAGACTCAATTTTGAATCCTCCAATTACAAAATGAGGCTGATGGATATCTACCATCTTTTGTGCCGCATCGATTCCTTTAGATGTATCAAGGTTAGTATTAGCTTCATCAGTGTTCTCGTAGACAAGTCCAATATAATAGCGAGTATCATTAATTAAAATTCCTCCTCCTTCGTTTATCTCTCTCGCAGCCAATATTGCCCCCTTCCAAGCATGATCACCTGAAACGTGATTCATATCATCTAGCAGTCCTATTTTGAGTATTTGGTCAAAGGATATAGATTCTGAAGTTCCTGGGACAAAATAAGATCCGCTATATATATCAGATAAAATGATTTCGGAATTTTTAGAGGTTTTACTCTCTTTTTGGTTAAAAATATCTTGATTTCTTTGAATGTGGAAATTAAAACATAACACACATGTCAATAATAAAACCAATTTTATCTTTTTCATGTAGGATTTCACCATTATTAGATAATAATTTTTAATTAAGACAATTTTGTATATAAATCTTTCAATCTCTATTTAGTGAGGAGTGTATTTTTGATTTGGATTATTCAAGTTCAATTTTGTTATTACAGACCCAGCATGTTTCCCCTTTATTTTTTAAAGCAATGGCACATTTCATACAATAATAAGTCTCGCATTTAGGACATAAATACATTGCACCAACGATATCCCCCCTATGAACTACGCACATGTGTTTTTCTTCTTTTAAATCAGCTTCAGTTTTACTCATTTCCATAAATTTTTTAGATTTCGTTCCTTCTCCTTTAAGTTGTTCAATACTTAAATTTTTTCTTGCAGCTTTTTGCTTTACAACCAGTAGACCGGTTAAAAACATTACTGAAATTATTATAATTATTAATAGAATAACGATTTCAAGAGGAAAAATTCCTAATGTGTCAGGACATCCTTTATTGCCTTTAAAATAATTGCCAACGCAATCCATTGATTCTTCACAGTTAGTTAATGTATTAGACTCAAAAGTATTTCCAATTATGTTATTGTAATTAGATTGAATTAAAGATATTCCAATTGAATTATTAGATACATTGTTTTGCAAAATATTATTACGATTACTCTGCTCTAAATATATTCCTCTTTGATAGTTATTTTGTACAGTATTTTCCAAAAAATTGTTGTATATACTATTTATTAAAGAGATTCCATTATGATTCATACTTGCATTATTTTCAGAAATAATGTTATTATTACCAAATTCTAAATATATTGCAGATCCTCCGTTGGAAACTGCAGTATTATTTGAAAGTTTATTTCTATCAGAACCCCTTATTTTTATCCCTTCATTAGAATTATTGCTGATTATATTTCCAAAAATATCATTATTATCGCTGTCAGATAAATGTATTCCAGTAT